>JBDTQQ010000433.1:0-3073 GCA_039932075.1 Pseudarthrobacter sp.
CGGTTCCTGGTCGAGACCGTGGAAGTTGCCAGCTTCGTCATGTCCCTGCGGATGCTCCATGGGATCAGGAGCCGGGCCGAGGCTGCGTTGTAACAGGAGGCTGTGATGGAGATGCTGATTCCGGCCGGGCACGGTACCGCTTGGAGAGCGCCGAAAACATCGGGGGAGGAGTTGATGCACGGCGTGACCACCAGCGCAGGTCCAGCTCCGGCTGGGCGTTCTGCCGCGGAGGTAATATTCTAGGAGCAACCGGGCGTTGCTTAATTCTGTCCTGCCCCGCTGCTAGAGAGGTCCACGATGTCCGAGAAGCTTCATCTGACGCCAGAAGACGACTTTCCGGACGACCTTTCCGCCCTTCCTAACCAGGAGCTCCAGGTTCTGGACAGCCAGGTGCAGCGCCAGCTGAACTACGAGTACGTTGCCGAGGGAGAACCGAATCCGGAGACGGAGTTCAGGCGCGATGACCTTAACGAGGAATTCGAGGAGCGGGACCACCGCTGAAAAACCTCCCACGCCGTAGGTTTGGGTCGTCCCGGCGACATGCAGTGGCAATCAGTCAGCATCCTTACTAATATTCTGTTTGGAACCAACCACGAGCCGCAGCCGTTACGCTTATAGCGGGCTTGGGGGATATAACTGCCCTTTATTACAGCATGGCTGCGCAACGGTCAGGAGAGAGAAACATGGCTCGCGCCGCTAAAGGTACAACTGCATGATCCGGCTACGTCAGCTGGCCCAGGCGGCATCCGTCTTGACCACGCCCTTGTCGCCGGAAGATATTCTGTCGCTGTTCAACCCTGTCTTCTCGGCGCGGCAGTTGCGCGGCGTGGTGACCCGGGTGGTTCAGGAAACGGCACAATCAGCCACCATCTTCTTCCGCCCCGGCCGCGGCTGGCATTCGCATCTGGCCGGCCAATGGGCCCGCATCGGTGTTGAACTCGACGGCGTTCGCCACTGGCGGTCCTACTCGCTGAGTGCTCCCGCCGGCAAGGACCCCGCCATCACCGTCACCGACGTCGGCGCCGTTTCCGGCACCCTGGTGCGCACCACCAAGCCCGGCGACGTCCTGTTCCTCGCCCCTCCGCAGGGTGACTTCATCCTCCCGGAGCACCCGCGGCCGCTGCTGATGGTCACCGCGGGAAGCGGCATAACTCCGGTGATGTCCATGATCCGCACGCTGGTCCCGCGCCGCCCGGATGCCGACGTCGTGCTGGTGCACTCGGCGCGCACGCCCGGCGAGAGCCTTTTCCACGAGGAACTTGCCGAGCTGGCCGACCAGTTTCCCAACTTCCGCCTGGCCCACTGGTACACGGGCGAGCAGGGCCGGATGGACCTGACCACCACGGCAGAACTGGACCGGATCTGCCCGGACTGGAAAGAACGCGCCGCCTACGCCTGCGGCCCGGACAGTTTCCTGGACGACGCCGAGGCGCTGTGGAAGCAGGCCGCACTCACCACCGCGGCCCCAGGCTCGGACGTGGCAATCGCCGGTGACCCCGGCAACCTGATGATCGAACGGTTCAACACCACTTTCGCCGGGGGTGTGGGGCACGACGGCGGCCTGGTCACCTTTGAGGCGTCTGACCGGGAAGTTGATGCCGACGGCGACACCCCGCTGCTCGACGTCGGCGAGGACGCCGGGGTGCTGATGCCCAGCGGCTGCCGGATGGGGATCTGCCACAGCTGCCTTACTCCGCTCCTGGCCGGACAGGTCCGTGATCTCCGCACCAACGAGGTCCACGGCGAGCCCGGCCAACTGATCCAAACGTGTGTCTCGGCAGCCGCCGGACCCGTCAACCTCGAACTCTGAGGAGCTGCACCGCATGTCAGTAGTTTCAGAAAACAAGACAGTTTCAGAAGGCAAAACCGCCCCCACCGGAGCGGCAAGGACGCGCCCCGGAGCGCTGGCCGAGTCCGGCAGCCCTTCGGTGCGCCCTCCCACCGCCGCGCACCTTTCGGACGAACAGGTTGCTGAACTGGGCCGGGAACTCGACGCGATCCGCGACGATATCCTCGCCAAGCGTGGAGCATCCGACGCCGCCTATATCCGCCGCCTGATCAAGATTCAGCGCGGTCTGGAGATCTCCGGCCGCGCCGCGCTCCTTGTCAGCAAAAACAAGGCAGCCTGGGTCACCGGCACCACCCTCCTGAGCCTTGCCAAGATCCTCGAAAACATGGAGATCGGGCACAACGTGCTGCACGGCCAGTGGGACTGGATGCGGGACCCGGACATCCACTCCACCACCTGGGAGTGGGACTTCGTCACCCCCTCGCGCTCATGGCAGCACACCCACAACGACCTCCACCACCGTTGGACCAACGTGGTGGGCAAGGACAACGACGTCGGGTACAACCTCCTGCGCATGGACGAGAGCCAGCCGTGGGAGCCCATGAACCTGGGCAACCCGCTGTACAACGCGATCCTGGCACCCCTTTTCGAGTGGGGCATCGCCATCTATGACCTCGAGCTGAACGATTTCAAAGAGGGCCGGAAGTCTAAGGAAGCCCTGCTCAAGGACCTCAAGGCGCTGGGCAAGAAGGTGGTCACTCAGTTCACCAAGGACTACGCGGCCACTCCCGCCGTCGCCATGCTCACCGGCTCCGGAAAGCAGGCGCTCTACGGCACCCTGACCGCAAACGCAGTCCGCAACGTGTGGGCACACGCGGTGATCTTCTGCGGCCACTTCCCGGAAGGCACGGACACCTTCAGCGAGGAAATGGTTGAAGGGGAAACCCGCGGCGACTGGTACGTCCGCCAGATGATCGGTTCCGCCAACATCTCCGGGTCCAAGTTCATGCACCTGATGACCGGCAACCTGTCGCACCAGATTGAGCACCACCTCTTCCCCGACCTGCCCTCCAACCGGTATGCCGAGGTTGCGCCCCTGGTCCAGGAAATCTGCCAGCGGTATGGACTGAAGTACACCACGGGTCCACTGCTGAAGCAGGTGGGATCAACCTGGGGCAAGATCTTCAGGCTCGCGCTCCCGGGCAAGGCCGCAAAGGCCTAAGGCAAGGCGGCAGAGCAACAGAAAAGAGTGGAGGGACCAGTTCAAATTGAACTGGTCCCTCC
>JBDTQQ010000434.1:0-3073 GCA_039932075.1 Pseudarthrobacter sp.
CCTGATGGCCCGCCAGATCGTGCTCGCCACCGGCACTCTCGCGGAGATCCTGGGCGTGCCCGTCGTTGAGCACGGCCGCCTGGTGGAGGATATGCACAACCATGAGGCGAAATCCGCCGAGCTGCACTTTGCCCTGCTGACGCACATGCGGACCAGCTTCGTGAACGTGCTGCCCCGCGAGGATATGTATGCCCTGTCCCGGTACCTCAATGAGGCCATGGAGAAGCTCGACGCCGCCGCCGAGTTCGTGTCCCTGTACAAGCTCGAACGGCTGCCCAAGCGGGCCACGGAGCAGCTGGAAATCATCAGCCGGCAGGCCGAGCTCACCGTCGAGGCCATGCGGCAGCTGAACAACCTCGATGATCTCGAGGACTACTGGATCGAGATCCTCCGCCTGTCCAAACGTGCGGAGCGGACCCACCGGGTCTGGACGGCGGACATGGTCAGTGACATGAAGTGGGCCGCTTACACCCGCAACCGCGACATCGCCAACCAGCTCGTGGAAGTCACGAGGGACATGCGGCGGATCGCAACCCAGGTGGGCAGCATCATCGTCAAGGAATCCTGAGGTGACCCTCGTCTTCTTCGCCTTGGTGGTGGCCTTCGCCGGGGCGTTTGCCTTCCTGAACGGCTTCCGGGATGCCTCCGCCTCGGTCGCCCTGGCGGTGCGGACGCGGGCCCTCACCCCCACCGTGGCGGTGCTGCTGTCCGGGATGTTCAACTTCATCGGCGCCGGGCTCAGTGCCACGCTCGCGCTGGAGGTCAGCAGGACCTGGGTGACGCTTCCCCACGGCAACAACGGCCTGGTCATCCTTCTGGCCGGGCTCCTGAGCGCTGTGATCTGGGGAATCTACCTCTGGTGGCGGGGCATCCCGTCCTCCTCCACCCATGCGCTGGTCGGCGGTCTGACGGGTGCCGGCGTCGCGAGCATCGCCGCGGGTGGGCAGGCAGTGACGGACGTGGACAACTCACTGCTGTTCGAGGTGGCGCTGCCGCTGGTGCTGTCGCCGGCGATCGCCTTCCTGGGTGCCTTTGTGCTGGTCTGGCCCGCCGCGTGGGCGGCGCGGTATACCCAGCCGAACGTGGTGAACAGCCGGTCCCGGCGGGCCCAGGCTGTCGTGGCCGGAGCTGTCGCCTTCGGCCACGGGCTGCAGGACGGCCAGCGCACGAGCGCCGTCGTAATCCTCGCGCTGCTGGCCTCCGGGCTCTCCGACGGCGCCGCCCTGCCCCTCTGGGTAGCGCTGCTCACCGCGGCCATGCTGACGGCGGGAACGCTGGCCGGCGGCTGGCGGATCTCCTACACGATCGGGTACCGGCTGACACGGATCGATCCCCTGCGCGGGTTCGTGGCTCAGCTGTACAGCTCGCTGATCCTGCTCGTGGGGGCCATCGGCCTGCACTGGCCAGTTTCCACCACCCACACGGTGACAGCCGCGGCCCTGGGGGCCGGCGCCAACCAGGGCTTCCCCGCCACCAACCGCCGGCTGGTGCTCCGCATCCTGCTGTTCTGGGTGCTGACACCGCTGGTCACCGCCGGCGCCGCGTTCATCCTGGGACTCTCGCTCTCGCCCCTCGCGGGACTCTAGGCACACATCGGGGGCCTATCCGAAGCGGCCGGAAACGTAATCTTCGGTGGCCTTCTGGGTCGGGTTGCTGAAAATGGTGTGTGTGTCCCCGTATTCGATCAGCTTGCCGGGCTTGCCGGTGCCGGCGATGTTGAAGAAGGCCGTCCGGTCCGAAACACGGGCGGCCTGCTGCATGTTGTGGGTCACGATGACCACGGTGTACTGGTCCTTGAGTTCGTTGATGAGGTCCTCAATGGCGAGCGTGGAGATCGGGTCCAAGGCGGAGCAGGGCTCGTCCATGAGGATCACCTGGGGCTCCACGGCAATGGCCCGGGCGATGCAGAGCCGCTGCTGCTGCCCGCCGGAGAGGCCGGAGCCGGGCTTGCCGAGCCTGTCCTTGACCTCGTTCCACAGGTTCGCGCCCTGCAGCGAGCGCTCCACGAGGGCGTCGGCCTCGCCCTTGGAGATCTTCTGGTTGTTCAGTTTCACACCCGCCAGCACGTTGTCCCGGATGGACATGGTGGGGAACGGGTTGGGGCGCTGGAACACCATGCCGATCTGCGACCGAACCGTTACCGGGTCCACACCGGGGCCGTAGAGGTCGTCCCCGTCCAGCAGGACCTCCCCTTCGACGCGGGCGCCGGGAATGACCTCGTGCATGCGGTTCAGGGTGCGCAGGAAGGTTGACTTGCCGCAGCCGGACGGGCCGATGAAGGCGGTCACCGACTTAGCCTCGATGTTGATGTTGACGTCTTCGACGGCCAGGAATTTGCTGTAGTAGACGTTCAGGTCCTTGACGTCGATGCGCTTAGACATGATTTTCCTTCACTTGCTGGAGGTACGGATTGAAGTTTAGCGGCGACGCCCGGGATGGCGCCCGGCGTCCGGCTAGCGCCCGGACTTGGGGGCGAACATCCTGGCGATCAGGCGCGCACCGAAGTTCAGCAGCATCACCAGGATGATGAGGACCAGCGCCGCGCCCCAGGCCCGCTGGTTGGACGGGTCCGGGTTCGACGGCGAGGTGGGATTCAGGATCTGGGTGTAGATGAACGTCGGGAGCGAGGCCATCCAGCCGCCGAACACGTTGTTGTTGATCGAGGTGGCAAAGCCGGCGGTGACCAGGATCGGGGCGGTCTCCCCGATCACGCGGGCGATCGCGAGGGTGACGCCGGACGCGATGCCGGAAATCGCCGTCGGGATCACAACCTTCAGTATGGTCCGCCACTTGCGGACGCCCAGGGCGTAGGCCGCCTCGCGGAGTTCATTGGGGACAATCTTGAGCATCTCCTCGCTGGAGCGGACCACCACCGGGATCATCAGCACGGACAGCGCGACGGCGGCCACCGCACCGGTTTTGGTGCCCGGCCCGACGACGGCGAAGAAGAAGGCGGCGGCGAACAGGCCGGCCACGATCGAGGGGATGCCGGTCATGACGTCCACGAAGAAGGTGATGGCGCGGGCCAGCGGCCGGTCGTTGCCGTACTCCACGAGGTAGATGGCGGTGAGCA
>JBDTQQ010000435.1:0-3063 GCA_039932075.1 Pseudarthrobacter sp.
CGGGAACGGGTAACCGCTACCGGCGCTTCTTCAGGTGCGCTACCGGGTCCTGCGCTCCTTCAAGAGGGCTCTTCGCCTTCTTGTCGGCGCGTTTTTCCTTGATGGTTTTAACCGGCTTCTTGTGCAGCTGCTGGTGTGGTGTTTTGTCCGGCATGGCGTGCTCCTTACGACACGGGACGGGGCGTCCCACTTCGTAAACTACGCCTGATCGGCGCGGAATGTAATGCCCTGAATCAGGCCGGCGCGGGCACGTCGGCGATGCCCACAAAGCGGGTTCCAACGCCGTCGAATTCGCTCCTGATGAAGCCCTCCTGAAGCCGCGGCACCTCGGCGGGGGAGTGATGTTCGCACACCACGTACGTGAACTCCGGCCACCACTTTTTGGGCCTGGCCGCTTCCTCGTAACCGCAGACGGCGCATTCCAAATGGACCCACACGGGGCGCTTGCCTGTGCGGTTGGCCCGCGACTGGACCAGCCATGCCGGCGGGTTATCCAGGATTTGGCCCAGCTCCGCCTCGGAGAGTCGTTTGGGAATGCCATGGCGCTGGGCCATTTCCATCGGTACATCAAGGGCAATTGCCGCGTCGCGTCTGCTAATCATCAGAGTCAACGATACGGGACCACACCAAACCCGACCCGTCCCGCCGCTGGGCCGGGGGAGTAGCGCACCTACGACGCCAGGGCTATGCCGATTGCCGCCGCAGCAAAGCCCGCGGCCAGGTTGGCGCCGACATTGAGGGCTGCGGCACCGAACCGCGACTCACTCAGGAGCCGAACCGTGGCTGTGGTCCAGGAACTGAACGTGGTCAGGCCGCCGGCAAAGCCCGTGGCGACGGCGGTCTGCCACTCGGGTGCCATGCCCAGCTTTCCGGTGATCCCGATGGACAGCCCGATCATGAGGCACCCCGTGACGTTGACTACCAGCGTGGCCCACGGCCAGTGCCGGGGCCTGCCGGTGCTGCTGGCGGAGCCGGGCGGCTGGGTGCGGTGGGCGAACCAACTGTCGACGGCGAAACGCAGCAGGGCGCCCGCCACACCGAATACTCCCACCAGCACAGCGCCCATCACCGGACTTTCTCCGTCACGAGACTGCCCCCCTCATGACGCCACCCGGTCAACCATGAGCCGCCCCGTCCGCCACCCGGCGGCTGCAGCGCCCAGGCCGAGCAGCAGCGACAGTCCCAGATAGACCAGCCACACCGGATGTTCCCCGGCCCGCGCCAGCTGGTCAAGCGAGAAGACCACTGCCGAGAAGGTGGTGAAGGATCCAAGCAGTCCCGGGCCCAGGCCGGCACGGAGCCAGAATGCCGTGTGCGGGCGGGCGATCCACAGGGTAGTGAGGGCGGCAAGGACGAAGCTCCCGGCCATGTTGATGCCCAAGGTTGTCCACGGGATGGAGCCGCCATGATCCGGAAACGCGAGTCCCAACCCGTATCGAAGCTCCGTCCCGGCGAGCCCTCCCGCGGCCACGGCCAGCCAGGCCCGCCAGCCCGGCATCCCGGCGTGTTTCACTCAGCTCTCACCGAGGGTGCAGCCGGCGTGCGGCTGGTCGGTTTGCACCCAGAGTGCTGCCGTGATTTCGTCCGCGAGATCATAGTCCCGAGTCCTGCCGGCGTTGTTGATCCGCACCACCAGGGCCCCGCCGAACGGCTTGCGGCCCATGACCTCCACATCGGCGTCGAGGTCGATGTTTTCTGCCGCAAGATAGCGGAGCAGGTCCGGGTTCTCGTCGCTGATCCGGGTGATCCGGCCGGTGTGGCCCGGATCGAGTTCGCCGAGCAGGTGCGCCTCCGGCATCAGGACCGCGCCGTCCGCCGTCGGAATCGGATCGCCGTGCGGGTCACGTTGGGGGTCGCCCAATTTCGCTGCCATCCGCTCAATGAAGGTGTCCGACACTGCGTGCTCGAGCAGTTCGGCTTCGTCGTGGACTTCGTCCCAGCTATAGCCGAGCTCCTGAACAAGGTAGGTCTCAATGAGGCGGTGGCGGCGGACCATGGACAGCGCCAGCCGGATCCCGGCGGGGGTGAGGGTGATGGCGCTGTATGGCTTGTGGTCCACCAGGCCCTGGTCTTTGAGCTTGCGGACCATCTCCGAGACCGAGGAGTTCGCCACGCCCAGGCGCTGCGCCAGCTGCGAAGACGTGATGGGCTTGTCCTGCCACTCTGTGAAGCCGTAGATGACCTTGACGTAGTCCTCGATGGAGGAGGAGGGGGCGCTGGTCTTCACGACGTCAAGCCTACCCGGTGGCCCTTGGCACTCACGCCTTGAAGGCCCGCCATGTCAGGGTCAGATACGGCAGGTTGATGTCCTCGTCAGTGCCGTGTCCAAGATGTTCGTGGAGGTACCAGTCGAGGTTGGCCAGTACTTTGTTTCGGGTGGCTTCGCCGGCACGCAGATAATAGCTGCGTGACTTCGTCAGCTCCATGATGTCCGCGGTGCTGAGGCTGTCCTCCCAGCGGGTCACATGGCTTTCGAGGCCCTCGAACTCGCGGCCCACAACCGGCCGGAAGCCCGGTTTATAGACGTCCCCGGCGTGCATGATGCGGGACAACCTGTGCACCCAGGGGACCGACGTATCCAGCTGGTTCCAGATCAGCCCCAGGGTTCCGCCGGGCCGCAGGACCCGCGCGAGTTCGGTGCTGGCCGGCAGCGACTCGCACCAGTGCCACGCCTGGGCAACGCTCACGACGTCGAAGGAGGAGTCCGCCAGGCCGGTCGCCTCGGCAGTCCCGTGGGTTGCCGCTACTTCCGGATGGTGGGCCCTGAGCTGTTCGAGCATGTCGGCGGAAGGGTCAACAGCGGAGACGGTAAGGCCGCGCTCCAGCAGGAGCGCGGCGAATTTGCCGGTGCCGGCACCCACATCCAGGGCGTCGCGGGCACCGGCCGGGACCAGCCAGTCCGCTGAGTCACCTGGGTAACCGGGGCGTACGCGTTGGTAGTGTTCGCCGCCGTCCTGGAAGCTCTGTCCGAGCTCCAGACGGCGTCCGTGGTCAAGCCTGGGGCCACCCCGTGCCAAAGTGCGGCCTCCTTCAAGTGAATCACCATGGGTATGCTTCGAATTT
>JBDTQQ010000436.1:0-3056 GCA_039932075.1 Pseudarthrobacter sp.
AGGTTGTCGAGCTGAAAGCCTAAGTGCCCCGAGCGCGGTCGCCCCACACCCCCGCCGGCCGGACTCGCCGCCCCCCTCGGAGGAGGCCAGCAAGGTGGTCCTGGACATCGCCTTCATTGGTGTGAACGGCATCGACCCCGTGGTGGGGCCCACCAACACCGGCGAAGGCGAAGCCTCAGTAAACGCCCTCCTTGCCAGCCGTGCCCGGGTGTCCTACGTGCTGGCCGACTCGTCCAAAGTGGGTGTCCGGGCGTTCGCGACGATGGACGGCTACGAGTTCAGCCGCTTGATCACCGATGCCGGGATCTCCGCTGAGGACAAGGCGGCGTTTGAAGCCAACGGCACCGAGGTGATTGTGGCGCCGCAGGAGCAGCGTTAGCAGATCAGGGCTCGGCTGGCACCGGATGGTGGCACTCGTACAGCGCGAATGGCACTGGGACATCACGCACTAGTACATCACGGGCGGCGCATCCAGGACGGTCTCGTCCACCCGGCGGTCCACCCACTGGGTGAACGGAATATCCAGCTCATACTTGCCCAGTTCAGTGCGCACCAAAGTGCGGACCTCGGCGTTGTTCGGATTATTGAGACTCTCAAAATACTCCACGGACCAATGGAACCAGCGCATGCAGAACAGCCGCATGGTGAGGCCGTGGGTCACCAGCAGGGCATTAGGCGCATAGTCGGCTTTGGACCAGTGCCGGTGCAGCGTTTCCATGAAGGATGAGATCCGGTCGTAGACGTCCGAGCCGGATTCGCCCTCCCGGAACCGGTAGAAGAAGTGGCCGTAGGCGTTGCGGAGTTCCTTCTGGTCCTCGATCTCGCCGGTTATCTGGAAGTTGGCCCAGTCCTGTTCGCGGAGCCTCGGCTCTTCGATCACACGCTCCGTGAGGTTGCCCAGCTTGAGGGCCTCCAGGGTCTGATACGCGCGCAAATAAGGTGACACGTAGACACATACCTGCCGCCCGTCCAGCTCCCGGCGGATCCGTTCGCCGGCCGCAGTGGCCTGAACCAGGCCCAGGGGAGTCAGCGGAATCCGGTAGTCCGGGATCCGGTTGTAAATGCTCGTATCCACGTTCGCCGCGGACTGGCCGTGCCGGATCATGATGATTTTCCCTGGCTCGCTCATAAGGTCCAAGCATAAGTCTCAGGCCATCAGAGTGAATGCGGGGCACGGCATGAGCTGCGGGCATCCCATAACCAGCAAAGAACCAGTTACTGCAGGCAAGATGGAACCATGTTGGTTCCCTCCCGCCGTCGGCTGCGGTTTGAAGTCTGGATTGTGTTGGGGCTGTCCCTGGGGCAGTCAGCCGTTTATTCAGTGGTGCAATTGCTGGACAAGATGTCGAGGGCGCCGCTGGCCGAAGGAACTTCCACCCTGAACCAGTCGCGGAGTTCCCGCGAATACTTTGATCTCACCTACCAGCTGCTGGATATCGTTTTCGCGTTGGTGCCCGTGCTGCTGGTGATCTACTTCCTCACCGACCAGCGGCAGGCGGCTACGGGCGCAGGCCGCGGAAGCTCGGCCTTCCAGAAACTGGGCTTCAATTTCGCCCGGCCCGGCCGCGACCTGCTGCATGGCTAGGGCCCGGCGGCGCTCATCGGGATTCCGTCGCTGGGGCTCTACGCCGCGGGACGAGCGCTGGGGATAACCACGGCCATCATTCCCAGCGCGCTCGACGCCCACTGGTGGACCATCCCCGTCCTGATCCTTTCCGCGCTGCGGCATGCAGTGGTGGAGGAAGTCATTGTGGTGGGCTACCTCCTGGACCGTTTTGGCAAGTTCGGCTGGAGCGTTCCCCTGGCAATTTTTACCAGCGCCTTGTTGCGAGGCAGCTACCACCTCTACCAGGGCTTCGGGCCGTTTATCGGCAACGTGGTGATGGGCTTGGTGTTCGCCTGGCTCTACACCAGGACGAAACGGGTGATGCCGCTGGTGGTAGCGCACGCGCTGCTGGACATTGTCGCGTTTGTGGGCTTCAGCCTGTTCGGCCGGGCCGTGGGCCTGGGCTGAAAAGTGATTCGGCCACCATCAGCGGGTGGCAACGTTGGCACCCGCTGATGGCGGCCGAAGATGTGTCCGGGCGGCACTGCCCGGGAGACCGAATTCGGTCAGGAACGGAGGACTAGATGGTGACTGCTCCTGTGGCAGTTTCGAAGGTCACGGACTGGATGCCCGGCGTCCCCTTCGGAGCGACCCACTCAACCGCCACATCCTCCAGTGGCTTCTCGACGGGCTCTCCCAACCATTCGGTCACGCGTTCGGCCGAGCCGGCGATAGTCAGGCAGCTCATCTTGACGCTGCTTTCATAGGCGTTGGACGGGTGGAGGGAGGGGTCGCCTTCCCACTTGAGCATGTACGGAACCTGCGGGTCCGCAATGAGGCCCAGGATGCCGATCTGCTTCCAGATCAGTTCGCGGCCGTCGGGGAATTTTCGGTTTCCGTTGACGGCGGCGCGGCCCAGGCGGTCTTCGAAGGGGGCGAGGTCGTCCACTTCGACGCACCAGCCCATCCAACCGCCACCGGCTTCTGAGCGGGCCCGGACAGCCTGCCCAAAGGGAGCCTTGTCCGAGGCCGGGTGGTTCAGGACCTCCACAACTTCCAGGTACTTGTGGCCGGCGAGGGGAATGATCATGTTTCGGGTTCCGAAACGGGGATGCACTCCACCTTTCACGGCTTCAACGCCGAGGGCAGACGAAATACGTTCGGTGGTGGCAGCGAGGCCATCTTGTTCACAGGCGTAAGAGACGTGATCCATGCGCATGCCATCATCTTGGCACTTTGTGATGCGCCTCTCAGCTTAGGGTACCCTTACTGGCAGTTGGGGTCGGATCCGGACTGTTCCGGCCACACTCTCGGCAGCACACGTGGCAGCACACGTGGCCGCATTGGCATGGCATCAGCAGCGCCGCGGCCGGGCCAGCTTCATCTTTGTCATAAAGCTATCCACCGCCTGCAACCGGTTCCTAGACTGGGGTGAGGTCATGAGTGCCAGCGCACAGCCCCGGCTTGCTGGCCGGCAACCCTCGTTCCGCGGTGGGGTGCCCCGGGTGAA
>JBDTQQ010000437.1:0-3042 GCA_039932075.1 Pseudarthrobacter sp.
AGGAATCAGGCGACTCGTGGCATGGCCTTCATCAGGCCGCCGGCGTTGCCGCCATCCTGTTCGTGGTACTGCTGATTGCAGCCCTGATCATTGATTTCATCGCGCCGCCGCCGGTGCACGGTGGCACGGAGACGCTTGAATTCATTGCCGCGAACAAGGCTCTGTACATAACCGAGCAGCTGCTGTGGATCCTCCCCAGCATCCTGCCGGTCATCGTGTTTGTTGCACTCTTCGTGGCCCTGGCCCCGCTTGGCAGGAGCCTGGCACTACTGGCCGCCGTCGTGGGAGGCCTGCCCTGGGCCCTCTTACTGGCCGTTCCGGTTTCGAGCCGGGGTTCCCTCAGCCTGGTGTACCTCAGCGACATGTATTCGGGGGCGGGCTCGGAACATGATCGGAGCGTCTTCGCCACGGCGGCGGAAGCGATCATCGCCGAGAACAACACTCCTGCCATAGCCGGCCTTCTTTCGCCGGTGGGGATCTTCCTCATTTCATTGGTCATGCTCAAAGGCGTCATGCCGCGTGCAGTTGCCTGGCTGGGGCTTGTCACCGGTGGCCTCGGTGTCTTCAGTGAGGCACTGCGCTTCGCGGTGCCGGAGTTCTACTGGGTGTACGGGGTGCTGCTGTGGGCGTGGTTCATTGCCGTGGGCGTCAGCCTGGTGCGCCTTCGCCCCACGGCTGGGAAGGGCTAGCGATGTGCACCCGGCTCCCGTCGGGCGCGGCTGCCGTACACGCGGGTAGCCACAAACCTGCGAATTAGGTAGCGGCTACTCGTGTATCCGGACTCGCCTGACCCTAGTGTGGGGAATGGGGTCGGCGGTGAGTGATGCGTACCGAGACCGTACGCACCGCCCCCAGCCACCGTCGGCCCCTTCACGATCATTTGGCGGCTTCCCGGTCAGGATCAGCCCCGGGGGCGGGCGAACAGGCCTCCGATGAGTCCTGCGAGTGCTGCCGGCAGGGCGATGAGCGCGGCGATCTGAGGGGTTACGGACGGCACGGTCATGATCATGATCGCCATGCCCACCAGCACTGCCGGCGAGGCGACGCAGACCGTCGCCCAAAGCGGGTTACCCCGGACCTGCGACCAAATAGCGGCTGCGAGCGACATGGCAGCCCCTGCGAGCATGACCAGCCGCCCCACACGCAGCCGCTCAATGAATTCCGGGGTCGTGGCGTAGACGAAAAGCGTCGTCCGCTCCAGGGCAATGGCTGTCACAATGATGGCCCCAACAACCAAAGCCGCCCAGGGCAGCGATCGTCCCCTCCACCAGGGGCGGACCACATAGCGTTCGTTGCCGTTCTGCGAACTCGTCACAAGGCGAGCCTAGCGGCCCCTGGGATAGCGGCGCAGGGGGATGACACAAGCCTGTTGACTGTCCGCCGTGACGGGGTCGAAAATTTGGGAATGACCAAAGAACCTGAAGCCCGTGCGCTCATGGAAGTCATGGACCGTCTGGCCGAACGCTTTCCCGATAAAGAACGATCGGCCATAGAGCAAATCGTTGCCGAAGAGCACGAGTTGCTCGACGACGGGCCCATCCGGGACTACGTCCCCGTCCTCGTCGAACGGGCCGCCAAACTGCGCCTCGCACATCCGTAAGACCCGGGCAGACCTCTAACTGGTTCGTCTTTCGGCAGCTTTCCCGGTTAGAGTATAGGTACGTAAGGGAGTATTCCGAAGCGCTGCATACGTCAACACGTCAGGCACAGATGCCTGGCCGGGTGCAGCGGCCAGCCGGACGGCAGGCGGAGAGACTTACCCGGCTCACTGCTACCCACCTTACGAAAGCGGGAACACGTTGACTGTTTCTCCCCTCATCTGGGGCATCACCATTGTGGTCATTCTGGCCCTTCTGGCCTTTGATTACTTCTTCCACATCCGCAAGGCCCACGTCCCTACGCTGAGGGAAGCGGCCATCTGGTCCGGCCTCTATGTGGGCATCGCCGTCATCTTCGGCATCCTCGTTCTGGTCTTCGGCGGACCGGCCACGGGCTCGGAGTATTTCGCCGGGTACATCACCGAGAAGGCACTTTCGGTGGACAACCTGTTTGTCTTCCTGATCATCATCGCCAGCTTCCGCGTTCCCCGTGAGGATCAGCAGAAGGTGCTGCTGTTCGGCATTGTGTTCTCGCTGATTGCCCGTACCGGCTTCATTTTCCTCGGCGCGGCGCTGATCAATTCCTTCGCCTGGGTCTTCTACGTCTTCGGCCTGATCCTGCTGCTCACGGCCGGCAACCTGCTCAAGCCCGAAGCCGAGCACGGCAGCGAGGCCGACAACTTCATCATCCGTCTGGCCCGCAAGTTCTTCCAGACCACCGATCACTACGACGGCGACAAGCTGTTCACCATGGAGAATGGCAAAAAGGTCCTGACCCCGATGCTGCTGGTCATGGTGGCCATCGGCGGCACGGACATCCTGTTCGCCCTGGATTCGATTCCGGCGATCTTTGGCCTGACCCAGAATGTCTACATTGTCTTCACCGCAACGGCCTTCTCGCTGATGGGCCTGCGGCAGCTGTACTTCCTGATTGATGGGCTCCTGGACCGGCTGATCTACCTCTCCTACGGCCTGGCGGCGATCCTGGCCTTCATCGGCGTCAAACTGATCCTGCACGCCCTGCATGAGAACAACCTCCCGTTCATCAACGACGGCCAGCCGGTCCCGGTCTTCGAGATCACCACGGGCCTGTCCCTAACAGTCATCATCGGCACGCTGGTCATCACGGTGGTGGCATCGCTGCTGAGCAAGGCAGGCAAGGCACAAACCGCTATCAACAACGCCCGCCGACACGCCGTCAGCTACCTGGACCTCGGATACACCGCGGATCCCGCCGAGCGCGAGCGTATCTACAACGCCCTGCTGGAAGAAGTACGGCAGATTGAAGAGATGGACCTGAAGTACCGCAACAAGGCCAAGGACGTGGAAACCATCCGTACCGAGGTAGCCGAGGCGCACCGGCAGCACGCGGAGTACCTGGCCCGGTAGCTCTGCCGTCCGTGGCTGGTGCGCGCCCGCAGATGATCGGTGAGATTTCGTTTGA
>JBDTQQ010000438.1:0-3037 GCA_039932075.1 Pseudarthrobacter sp.
ACCGCTGGGCCTCCTCGGTGCCACCCTGATCCTGTCCAGGCGCGCCGAGCGGGCGGCGTTCGCGCAGATCGAGAACCAGCCCGGTGCTTCAGGCGCTGCCCTGGGTACCCTCAAGCGCGGCTGGGTCACCGAAGACCAGCCCGTTGCCGTCAACCCGCGCACCCAGGATGCCGTTTTCCGCGCCATCGGCCGTCCCGGCGTTGTCCTGGTCAGCGAAGGCCCCACAGTCCGCGTCAAGCCGCTGCTCGATGCGGAGCGCAAGCGCCTGGCGCGGATCCTGCCGAATGTCACGGTCCACGTGATCGAGAGCGGCCGCGGCGAGGGCCAGGTTCCCATCAGCCAGGTTGCCAAGAAGATGGGCAAACTGAAGAACGAACTGACAAAGCTTGAGGTGAACGCAGTGTCCAAGCGCATCTCTTCCCTGGGCAACCGCCTCCCTATCCCCAAGGGAATCGACCCCTACAAGGCGCGTCCCAACCGCGGACGCTAAGAACCTAGAACCGCCCCGGTTCCGGCTCAGGCTGGGCTCCGGGGCGGTCTTTTTTGTGGCGCCAACCGTCGCGTCAACGCATCCTGAGATCGGAGAAGGCCATGAAAATGCCGCTGAAGACTGTTGTTATCCGTACCTTCCGGATCCTGGCGGTCGCCGAGGCGTTCAGCTGGGCGGCCCTGCTGATCGGCATGTACTTTAAGTGGATCGCCAAGACCAGCGAGCTGGGTGTAGAGATCGCCGGACCGATTCACGGCGCATTGTTCGTCGGCTACGGAGTGGCAGCCCTCGTGTTGTGGCGGCTCCAGCGCTGGCCGTTTGTTGTGGCGCTGTTTGCCGGGGTTTCGGCAGTCTTCCCGTTCGCTACCATCGCCTTTGAGCGCTGGGCAGGGAAGCGCGGTCACCTCACCGACAACGCAGCACGCACTTCAGCGGTCAAGGAAACCGCAGGCGTCTAGGACAAACCCGAACGGGCGAATCTAGCGACGCACCAGGACTGTGTTCATGGCTTTGTCGTGCAGGCCACGGTGGTCCGGGTCGAAGACCACGGCCGGAATGACCAGGCACAGGAGTACGGCCCGAACCAACCCAGCCAGCGGCCCCGCCGGGGCCCCGCCCAGCCGGAGAACGTGGATCCCCATTACCCGGTGGCCGATGCTGTAGCCAAGGGTGCCAACGAGCAGTATCTGCTCCACGGCGAATACCGCGAGGGTGGCCCACGAGTCACCGCCGAAGGCAAAATTGCTGATCAGCAGGGCAAGTCCCCAGTCCAGCATGATGGCAACAATGCGGCGTCCTGCACGGGCGATCGAACCGGGTCCGGATTCGGGCAGCCCCAACCGTTCCCCCGGATATTTGGAAATGCCGGAAGTGTCCGGTCCGGTGAGCCAGGAGCCAATGTCGTTACGATCTACCACCGTCCAATCTTACCGGCTCGTCACCGTTAACAGCGTGGAATCCGCTGGACCGCAGCGAGGTCACCGGATAGCGTTGCGTGAGCAGGGCATTCTGTAACCTGCCCGAAACAATGCGGACACTGTCGGGAAATGACATGTCCATATGGTTGGTAGCAGTTTCAAGCAATAGCCCAAGCAGGGAAACGCTGTTTCCCTGCCCTTCGGATTGCGCTGGACCAGACGGCTTGCAGCCAGATTTTTACATATGCGATAGGAGCATAGATGTTCAAGAATGCGGACGAAGTCCTCAAGTTCATCAAGGACGAGGATGTTAAATTCGTCGATATCCGCTTCACCGACCTCCCCGGCGTCCAGCAGCACTTCAACGTGCCGGCCAAGAGCGTTGACGCTGATTTCTTCGTCAACGGCCAACTCTTCGACGGATCCTCCATTCGCGGCTTCCAGGGCATCGCCGAATCCGACATGCAGCTGATCCCGGACGTTACCACCGCATTCCTGGATACCTTCCGCATGGAAAAGACCCTTGCGCTGAACTTCTCCATCGTGAACCCGCGCACCGGCGACCCTTACCACCGCGACCCCCGTGGCGTAGCCGAAAAGGCTGAGGCCTACCTCGCCTCCACCGGCATTGCCGACACCGCGTTTTTCGCTCCGGAGGCCGAATTCTTCGTCTTCGACAACGTCCAGTACCAGTCCTCCCCCGAGGGCAGCTTCTACAAGATCGACTCGGAAGAAGCGCACTGGAACTCAGGCCGCGAAGAGGAAGGTGGAAACCTCGGCTACAAGACCCCCGTCAAGGGCGGCTACTTCCCGGTTTCCCCCACCGACAAGCAGGCTGACCTCCGCGACGCCATGTGTGTTGCCCTGGACGAGGCCGGCCTTGAAGTCGAGCGCAGCCACCACGAGGTAGGCTCCGCGGGCCAGGCCGAAATCAACTACAAGTTCACCACCCTGACCCACGCGGCTGATGACCTGCAGAAGTTCAAGTACGTCATCAAGAACACGGCCGACGCCTGGGGCAAGTCCGTGACCTTCATGCCGAAGCCGGTCTTCGGTGACAACGGCTCGGGCATGCACTGCCACCAGTCGCTGTGGACCAACGGCGAACCGCTGTTCTACGACGAAAAGGGCTACGCGGGCCTGTCCGACACCGCCCGCTGGTACATCGGCGGCCTGCTGAAGCACGCCGACGCCGTGCTGGCGTTCACCAACCCGACGGTGAACTCCTACCGCCGCCTGGTCAAGGGCTTCGAAGCCCCGGTCAACATGGTCTACTCGCAGGGTAACCGCTCCGCCGGCATCCGCATCCCGATCACGGGTTCCAACCCGAAGGCCAAGCGCATCGAGTTCCGCGCTCCGGACCCGTCCTCCAACCCCTACCTGGCCTTCGCTGCCCAGCTGATGGCCGGTATTGACGGCATCCGCAACCGCATCGAACCGCCCGCTCCCATCGACAAGGACCTCTACGAGCTCCCCGCCGAGGAAGCCAAGGACATCCCCAAGGCTCCGGGATCGCTGGAAGAAGCCCTTGAGGCCCTGCGGGAGGACAACGAGTTCCTGCAGGCCGGTGGCGTGTTCACCCAGGACCTGATCGACACCTGGATCGAGTACAAGTACGAGTACGAGATCC
>JBDTQQ010000439.1:0-3027 GCA_039932075.1 Pseudarthrobacter sp.
TAGCGGATTTCCTCCTGCCACCCAGGGGTCTCATGGTCCGGCACCTTCAGCTCAATGGCGGCAAGCCGCCATTGAGGACCTGCGGCGTCCGCTGCCGCGAGAGCGGCGTCGAACGATCCTGCCGGTACGACGATTGATAGCGGGAGCGGGTCAGCGGCGCTGGCCCCGAGCCGCTGGGCGATCTGCTGTGCTTCCACGACGTCTTCGAGCTTAATGACGGAGGGACCGACGGTCGTGGCAGCTGCGGTGCCGCGCCGCGCCAGGGCATCAGCTATCGCAACTTCCAGCGGGGCGAGGCCGGGCGGGAACGTTGCGGCGTCGTCGAAGAACCTGCTGAACATCGGGACTGCTGACTCGGCGGCGTTCACGAGTTACTCCATTTGCCGCCGGTCCACTCATGGCCGGGGGTCCAGGACTCGGCGTACTTGCCGTCGTCGGTGGCCATGCCTGCCTCGCCGAGCTGGAGCGGGAGGAAAGTGTCAACCATGACGGCGGTCTCGTCGAAACGCTCGACACCTACAGATGCCTCAATCGCGCCGGGCTGCGGGCCGTGCGGGTGGCCGCCCGGGTGGATAGAGATCGAACCCTTGTTGATTCCTGAGCCCTTGCGGGCCTCGTAATCCCCCGCGACGTAGAACATGACCTCGTCCGAGTCGACGTTCGAGTGGTAATACGGAACCGGCACAGCGAGTTCGTGGTAATCAACCTTGCGGGGCAGGAAGTTGCAGATCACGAAGTTGTGACCCTCGAAGACCTGGTGCACGGGTGGCGGCTGGTGGATTTTGCCCGTAATGGGCATGTAGTCGCGGATGTTGAACGTGAACGGGTACAGGCAGCCATCCCACCCCACAACATCGAAGGGATGGTTCGGAAGGACATGAACGGTGCCGACCACGCCGGTGGGTCCGGCACCGCGATGCTTGATGAATACCTCCACATTTGTGCCATCTACGATGAGCGGTTCGGCCGGGCCGTGCAGGTCCCGCTCGCAGTACGGTGAATGTTCGAGCAACTGACCGTACTTGGACAGGTACCGCTTCGGCGGAACGATGTGGCTGTTCGCCTCGATGAAGAAGAGCTGGACGACGTCGCCTTCCGCGACCACCCATCGGTGGATCGTTGAACGCGGAATGAGGATGTAGTCGCCCTCCGCAACCGGGAGAGCCCCGAATTGGGTTTCGACGACGGCAGTTCCCTTCTCGATGAACACGCATTCATCTCCGAGCGCGTTCTTATACAGGGGCGACGTCTTACCGACCCAGGCATAGGAGAGCCGTACGTCGCTGTTTCCCATGAGAAGCCGGCGGCCGGTAACGGCATCGACGGCAGCAGGCTTGCTCGCCCTCCCCAGGTCGTGCAGCCGCAGGTGGCGGGGGAGGAGTGGGTGGTTGGGCGTCAGGGTCTGATCGTTCAGATCCCACACACGCGAGCCCACCACGGCGGAAGGGATATTCCGGTGGTACAGCAGCGAGGAGTCGGAGGAGAAGCCTTCCTCGCCCATGAGTTCTTCGTAGAGAAGATTGCCGTCGGCGTTTTTGAAGAGCGTGTGCCGGTGCTTCGGTACGGTCCCCAGGTGCTGGTAGTGCGGCATGGTCAGTTCCTTTCCTGGCGCGGCCCGTCAATGGGCCTATAGGCTTCGATTGAGCACCGTGACCCGGAGGCCACGCCCGGCCCGGGGCGAACCTGGCACCGGGTGCAGCAGGCGGGAGCCTCCACTAAGCGAATGGTTTCCATGGTCACTCCTTCGTGTCGATGGCCGGCCTCATCACCGGACTCCGATATCAGGCTAGGTCGTACAACTATTGATAGTCAAGAGTTTGATTATATTTGTTTGCGGGTAGACTGCGGGCCATGAGTGCAGAGAAGCCGGCGACGCAACTACCGGAATATTGGGAGTTCGTCGAGTCCACGCAGGAGCGCATCCGCGCGGAATTCCCGGATGCCGACCTCGCTGCGAACCGTCTGATGATGTCCCTCAACAGGGCCTCCAGCACCGTGACCTATGACTTCGAGGCCAGTATTCATCGGCCTGGGGGAAGCACGTGGGCCGGGTTTCGGCTTCTGCTTGCCCTGTGGGTCTCGGGACCCTTGGGGCCGCATCAGATCGCCACAGCGACCGGCATGAGCCGCGCAGCCGTCTCCAGCCTGTCCAACACCCTGGAGGGCCGTGGGCTGATCCGGAGGACCCCGTCCTCTGAGGACCGGCGGCACATCACGCTCGCTCTGACGGAAGATGGCGAGGCAGCTATCCGCCGGGACTTTCAGGCGCAGAATTCCCGGGAGAGCGAGTGGGCTGCCGGTTTGGCCCCCGCCGAAGTGGAGACACTCGCGCGACTCCTCGAGAAGCTCATGCAGCACCGCAGCAGCTTCGGCGGTCTCGCCCGCCGCTGACGCCGCCTGGCAATCCAGCAGGCTCGGAATTGGGTGCTAGTAGATTCCCGATGCTTCCAGACGCTCCCGGACGACATCGATGGCCATCTGCGCCCTGCGCGACGGCCGGTGCCCCGCAGTGGTGACGGCCGTAATGGCGTTTTGAGGGACGTGGTCAGCGAGCGGAACATACGCGATTTCGCGGCCGTCAAATCCGGCCCTGTGCTTCGGGATCGTATTCGTAAGGCAAAAACCCAGCCCTAACGCGACGTAGCCCCGGATCGTTTCAATGTTTGATGACCGAAGACGCGGCGGGATGTCCAGTCCGAGGCCGACGAGGATTCCGAGTATCGCATCGGCCGTGGGGGGAATATCAAGCAGGATCAGGGGCAGGTCCAGAATTTCCCGGACAAAAACGGAAGCTGAACTGGCCTTGGTGTGCTCAGCCGGGAGCATGGCATGCATCGTCGCAGCGGCCAGGTCCTGGCGGGACAAATCGTGTTCAAACATCCTGCGGTAGAGGAAGGCCACATCGAGCTGGCCCCGACGGAGCATCTCCTGGAGCTCCACAGCATTCCCTTCGACGATGCGCAGCACGATCTCGGGGTGGTTATCGGAAAATGCTTTCACCAGAGCCGGCATGAGCGCGGGCGAGAG
>JBDTQQ010000440.1:0-3026 GCA_039932075.1 Pseudarthrobacter sp.
CCGCATTGCGCGCCAGGCTGACGGAAATCTGCGAGCAGGTTTCCGGCGCCATCAACCGCGGTGTCCAGTACGTGGTGCTCTCGGACCGTGACTCGAACGCCCAGTGGGCACCGATTCCGTCACTGCTCCTGGTCAGCGCCGTGCACCACCATCTGCTGCGCAGCGCCAACCGCACCAAGACCGCCCTGGTGGTCGAGGCCGGCGACGTCCGCGAGACGCACCACGTGGCAGTCCTGATCGGCTACGGTGCGTCAGCGGTGAACCCCTACCTCGCCATGGAATCCGTGGAGCAGCTCATCACCTCCGGTGACGTGATGGGAGTGACACCTCAGGACGGCGTGTACAACCTCATCAAGGCGCTCGGCAAGGGCGTCCTGAAGATCATGTCCAAGATGGGCATCTCCACCGTGGCCTCGTACACCGGCGCGCAAACGTTTGAGGCCCTGGGCCTTGGGCAGGAGCTGGTGGACGAATTCTTCGCCGGCACCCACTCGCAGCTGGGTGGGGTCGGCCTGGACGTCATCGCTGCCGAAGTTTCCGCGCGGCACCAGATGGCGTACCCGGAAGGCGGCATCGAGCAGCCGCACCGCCCGCTGCTTGGCGGCGGCGAATACCAGTGGCGCCGTGACGGCGAGCCGCACCTCTTCAACCCGGAGACTGTCTTCCGGCTGCAGCACGCCACGCGTGAGCGCCGCTACGACATCTTCAAGGCCTACACCAAGGGCGTGGATGACCAGTCCGAGAACCTGATGACCCTGCGCGGGCTGCTCAAGTTCAAGAACGAGCGTCCTGCTGTTCCCCTGGAGGAAGTGGAGCCCGTCTCCAGCGTCGTGAAGCGCTTCTCCACCGGCGCGATGAGCTACGGATCCATCTCCAAAGAAGCCCACGAGACCCTCGCGATCGCCATGAACCAGTTGGGTGCCAAGTCCAACACCGGTGAGGGCGGCGAGGACGTGGACAGGTTACTGGACCCCAAACGCCGTTCTGCGGTCAAGCAGATCGCCTCGGGCAGGTTCGGTGTCACCAGCCTGTACCTGACCAACGCCGACGACATCCAGATCAAGATGGCGCAGGGTGCCAAGCCCGGCGAGGGCGGTCAGCTGATGGCGCAGAAGGTGTACCCCTGGGTTGCCCGGACACGTCACTCGACGCCCGGCGTCGGCCTGATTTCGCCGCCCCCGCACCACGACATCTACTCCATCGAGGACCTGGCGCAGCTCATCTACGATGCGAAGCGCGCCAATCCCTCGGCACGCGTCCACGTCAAGCTCGTCTCCGAAGTGGGGATCGGCACTGTGGCATCGGGAGTCACGAAGGCGAAGGCCGACGTCGTACTTGTCTCCGGACACGACGGCGGCACCGGTGCCTCCCCGCTGAACTCGCTCAAGCACGCGGGTGTGCCGTGGGAGCTGGGACTCGCGGAAACGCAGCAGACCCTCATGCTCAACGGCCTGCGCGATCGCGTGGTGGTGCAGGTTGACGGCCAGCTCAAGACCGGCCGCGACGTTGTTATTGCCGCGCTGCTCGGCGGTGAGGAGTTCGGCTTCGCCACCGCTCCGCTCGTGGTGGAGGGCTGCATCATGATGCGCGTCTGCCACCTGGACACCTGCCCGGTGGGTGTGGCAACACAAAACCCGGAACTGCGGGCCCGCTTCAGCGGCAAGCCCGAGTTCGTGGTCAACTTCTTCGAGTTCCTGGCCGAGGAAGTCCGCGAGATCCTTGCCGAACTTGGCTTCCGGAGCATCGAGGAGGCCATTGGGCATGCCGAGGTGCTGGATGCCCGCGAGGCGATCAACCACTGGAAGGCCGACGGCCTGGACCTGGACCCGATCCTGCACGGTCTCGAGTTCGACGACGACGCCCCGCTGCGCAACATGACCTCCCAGAACCACGAGCTGGACAAGCACTTTGACCAGCGGCTGATCACCATGGCCACGGAGGCCTTAACCGACCGCACCCCGGTGAAGATCGCCGTGGACGTCATCAACACTGACCGCTCAGTGGGCACTATGCTCGGCCACACGGTGACCAAAACGTTCAGCACCGATGTGCTGGCGCCGGACACCATCGACATCACCCTGACCGGAACCGCGGGACAGTCGTTGGGCGCGTTCCTGCCCGCCGGCATCACGCTGCGCCTGTTCGGCGACTCGAACGACTACGTGGGCAAGGGCCTTTCCGGCGGCCGCATCATTGTCCGGCCGGACCGCACCAACGTGTTCAAAGCTGAAAGCAACGTCATCGCCGGCAACGTGATCGGCTACGGCGCCACCAGCGGCGAAATGTTCCTGCGCGGCCAGGTGGGCGAACGCTTCCTGGTCCGCAACTCGGGCGCCACCGCGGTCGTTGAAGGCATCGGCGACCACGGCTGCGAGTACATGACCGGCGGTCAGACGCTGATCATCGGCCGCACCGGACGCAACTTCGGTGCCGGCATGTCCGGCGGTACCGCGTACGTGCTGGACCTGCGGACCACGCGGGTCAACAAGGACGCACTGCAGTCCGGCGAGCTCCAGCTTATGGAACTCGACGCCGAGGACCGGGACATTGTCCACGGCCTGCTGGCGAAGCATGTTGAGGAAACGGAGTCGCTGCACGCTGCCCGGCTGCTGGAGAACTTCGACGACACTGCTGCCCGCATTACCAAAGTGCTGCCGCGCGATTACGCGGCAGTCCTGCAAACCCGCCTTGACGCGATCGAAGAGGGCCTTGACCCCGATGGCGAAGAAGTATGGGCTCGAATCCTGGAGGTAACCGGTGGCTGATCCACGCGGATTTCTAAAAGTACGCCAGCGTGAAACCCAGCCACGCCGCCCTGTTCCGGTCCGCATCATGGACTGGAAGGAAGTTTATGAGGCCCAGGAAGAGGGCGTCCTGAAGGCCCAGGCCGGGCGCTGCATGGACTGCGGCGTTCCGTTCTGCCACCAGGGCTGCCCGCTGGGCAACCTGATTCCCGAGTGGAACGACCTCGTCTGGCGGGACAAGGGCGAGGAAGCGATGGAGCGGCTGCACGCCACCAACAACTT
>JBDTQQ010000441.1:0-3022 GCA_039932075.1 Pseudarthrobacter sp.
AGCATCTGGGACACGTCCTCGCTGCCGCTGCGGGTCCTGCCGACCGACATCGACATCGCCCGGCACGTCAACAACGGCATGTACTTCTCGCTGATGGACCTGGGCCGCTTTGACCTTATGGCGCGCAGCGGAACCTGGAAACAGATGCGCCGCCGCCGCTGGACCCCGGTGGCCGCGGGGGAGACCATCGCCTTCCGCCGCTCCCTTCAGCTGTGGCAGCGGTACACCATCGAATCCAGGATCATCGGACTCGATGCCAAGGCCATCTACTTTGAGCAGCGGATGGTCGCCGACGGCGAGATCTACGCCCGCGCCTACATTGCCACCCGTCTGGTCAGCAACGGAAAGCCCGTCAGCCAGGAGGAGATCCTGCACGAATTCGGCGCACCGCCGGCGGACCTGGAGCTGCCGGAGTGGATCCACGCATGGCGTGAAACCAACGCGCTGCCCGGCGCACGGCGTCCTGCCCCGCACGCCTGGGCCTGAGCGGACGGCTTCCGGCAGGACGCCCGCCGTCGTGTATTCCCGGATGTGCCATCAGCGAAACGGAGGGGACATTCCCAGCCCGCTCGCGTACCGTTGAACGCATGGCAACCCTAGACATCACAGGTGAACAGTTCGCATCGACCGTCGAAGACAACGACATCGTCCTGGTTGATTTCTGGGCCGAATGGTGCGGCCCGTGCAAGCAGTTCGGACCCACCTACTCAGCCGTGTCCGAGAAGCACCCGGACGTCGTTTTCTCCAAGGTGGACACCGAGGCGGAGCAGCAGCTCGCCGCAGAAGCCGGCATCTCGTCCATCCCCACCCTGATGGCCTTCCGCGAAAAGGTGCTGGTGTTCTCCCAGCCCGGCGCGCTGAACGCCCAGCAGCTGGAGCAGGTCGTGGATGCGGTCAAGGCCCTGGACATGGACGAGGTCCACGCCCACGTCGCCCGCTCGCAGGCCGAGGCTGCCGCCGCCGCGAACAAGCAGGATGGCTCCCAGCTCCCCGAGTTCTAAGCGCCCTTGACCTGTGTGGCGGTGGGGCTATCCGGTGGTGGACAGACGCGGCTAGAGCTGCTCGATCTTGACCGGCTCGGCCAGCAGCGCGCTCAGGGATTCGTTCAGGTCCTGGAGCGCCGTGCCCTTGGCATGCTTGTCCAGATCGTCCTGCGAGGCCCACCGCTCGGTCAGCACGAGGCGCTCCTCGGTGGCTTCGGTGAGCTCGTAACGGAGGCAGCCGGGTTCGTTGACGACCTCGTCCATCGCGATCTCCAGGGCGAGCTTCACCCGGAAGTATTCGCCGTCGTGGGGGATGAAAGTGGCCTGGAGGTCAAGGGGAGCGGTCATCCGACCACAATACCCGCAAGCGGGCCGCAAACCCGGATATTTCCGCAGGGCCGCCAAGCTTCAGACTTCTTTTGGCGTCCGTCTGTTGGTAGCGTCACAGCATGCTTGCTTACACAGCCGGGGACACTGACGTCCCGTTGCTCGAGGAGACCATCGGCGAGAATTTCGAGCGGCTCGTGGCCAGGTTCCCCCTCCACGATGCCTTGATCGAAGCCGCGGCTGTCCCCGGCGATGAGGCCCGGCGCTGGAGCTACACCAAGCTGAACGACGACGTCGACCGCCTCGCCCGCGCGCTGCTCGCGCTCGGCGTGGCCAAGGGCGAGCGGATCGGCATCTGGAGCCCCAACTGTGCGGAGTGGACCATCCTGCAGTACGCGACGGCGAAAATCGGTGCGGTCCTGGTCAACGTCAACCCCGCCTACCGCAGCCATGAGCTGGAGTTCGTGGTCAGGCAGAACGGCATGCGGATGCTGGTCGCGGCGCCGTCGGATAAAACCAGCGATTACCCCGCGATGGCCCGCCAGGCGCTGGCCGGATGCCCGGAACTGCGCGAACTGGTGTTCCTGCCGGACGCAGGCCTGGCCGGGTTGACCGCCGGCGAGCCGCAGGCCGGGGCGGAGCGGACGTTTGCGGAACTGCTCAGGCGCGCGGACGACGTCGGGCATTCGGCCCTGAAGTCGCGCATGGCCGAACTGGACCCGCACGACGCCATCAACCTGCAGTACACCTCCGGCACCACGGGCTTCCCCAAGGGTGCCACGCTGACCCACCGCAACATCCTGAACAACGGCTACTCCATCGGCGAGCTCCTGGGCTACACGGAGGATGACAGGGTGGTGATCCCGGTGCCGTTCTACCACTGCTTCGGGATGGTGATCGGAAACCTGGCCGCGCTCAGCCACGGCGCCGCCACCATCATTCCGGGCCGCGGATTCGCAGCCGCCGCGGCCCTGGAAGCCGTGCAGGACTTCGGCGGGACCTCGCTGTACGGGGTGCCCACCATGTTCATCGCCGAGCTGGCCCTGCCGGACTTCGGCTCCTACGACCTCTCCACGCTGCGCACCGGCGTCATGGCCGGTTCCCCGTGCCCCGTCGAGGTCATGAACCGGGTCATCTCGGAGATGAACATGACGGATGTGGCCATCTGCTACGGCATGACCGAGACCTCACCGGTCTCCACCATGACCCGCGGCGGGGACACCCTGGCCCAGCGCACCGGGACCGTGGGCCGGACCATGCCGAACCTTGAGAGCCGCATTGTGGGCCCGGCCGGAGGCGGGGTGCTGCAGCGCGGCGGGATCGGGGAACTGTGCACCCGCGGCTACGCCGTCATGAAGGGGTACTGGAACCAGCCGGAGAAGACCGCCGAAGCGATCGACGCGGAGGGCTGGTTGCACACCGGGGACCTGGCCCGGATGGACACGGACGGCTATATCGTGATCGAGGGCCGGATCAAGGACATGGTGATCCGCGGCGGCGAAAACGTCTACCCGCGCGAGATCGAGGAGTTCCTGTACACGCACCCGGACATCGAGGATGTGCAGGTGATCGGCGTCCCGGATGTCCGCTACGGTGAGGAGCTCATGGCCTGCGTGATCCTCAAGCCCGGCGCCGGACCCCTGGACGCTGCGGGCCTGGCCGAGTTCTGCCGGGGCAAGCTGGCGCACTACAAGATCCCGCGCTACGTCGAC
>JBDTQQ010000442.1:0-3021 GCA_039932075.1 Pseudarthrobacter sp.
GCGCCTGGTACACGTGCCGCCGCTTTCGGGCGCCAACAGCCAGCGTCCGGCGTCCGGCGTATCAACCAGGGCACTGAAACAGGCCGGGGAATCGAACCGGGGCAGGCAGAGCCAATCAATGGAACCCGCCGTGCTGATCAGGGCACCGGTGTGAAGGTCGCCAACAACTGCATAGTCCTCGATGCGCGCCATGTCATTACACTGCCACAAGGACGGGCCGCAGCGGGAGCAGAGCGGAACCCGAGTAGGAAACACCGCGGTCGACACTTCGGCCGAACACAGCGCGGTAGCCTGAGTTCAAAGCCCGTCCCCGTAACGCCGGAGGCACCATGATGCACCCTTCATCGCTGGGAACAAGCTAGATATGGCGGTTCACATCGGCACGTCCGGGTGGAGTTACGACCATTGGGAGGGCGTGCTGTACCCGCCAGGCCTCCCCGCCCGGGACAGGCTCCAGCATTATGTTGCCCGCTTCAGCACGGTGGAACTGAACGCCAGCTTTTACCGCTGGCCCCGGGATACGTCCTTCGCCAGCTGGCGGCGCCGGCTTCCGGACGGGTTCGCTATGTCAGTCAAAGCTCCCCGCGGCCTGACCCACGGCAAAAAGCTCTACGCGCCTGAAGTGTGGCTGGAGCGGATTGCCCGGTGCTGGCACGAACTGGGCGATAAACGGGCCGTCCTGCTGGTCCAGCTCCCGCCGCAAATGGAACGCGATGATGCCCGTCTGGATTATTTCCTCGGCGCAGTCCCGTGGTGGATCCGGGTGACGGTAGAGTTCCGGCACCCCAGCTGGGACCACGCGGAGGTATACGCACTGCTGGAACGGCACGGCGCTGCGTACTGCATCATGAGCGGTGCCCACCTCCCCTGTATCCTGCGTGCCACGGCACCATTCGTTTATATCCGGCTCCACGGCCCTGACCATCAGCATCTCTACGGCGGTTCCTACTCCGACGCGGACCTGCAGTGGTGGGCGGACCGCATCCGTGAATGGGCCGGGTCCGGCCTCGACGTCTATGCCTACTTCAATAACGACGGCGGCGGGAACGCCGTGCGGAACGCCGAAACACTGCGCTGGTTCGTTGGCGCCGGCTGACGTCACGCACGACGGCGGTACAGCCCCAGGTGCCCTGCGCGGCGGTGCGCTGTGGCAGAGTGGAGGCATGGACAGGGCTCCTCAGAACACACCCCAGAACACCCCGCACCCGGCACAGCCTTCGGGCACGCAGCTTTTCCGTCTGGCCCACCGGATCTCGGACGCCGTTAACGGCACGCGGGTCCGGCTCGCCGGACGCTGGAATTTCGCACCGCAGACCATCGCCTACCAGGGCTACGGATCATCCACCGGGTGGGTGCGCATCCTCGGCCGTGTCCTCCTGACCAGAAACCCCACCCCCGGCAGCTTGGCCGAACACGCAGCCCTCAACGGTACCCAGAACGTCCGCGGCTGGCGGGCCTTCACCAGTGTTCCCATGCAGTACACCGGGGTGGAAATAACCATCGGCGACGTCACCGCGCAGGTCAGGGCAGACCGGGGCGGGCTGATCGACACCGTGGTGGACGTTAAACTTTCGCCCGGTTGGCACACTGCTGTCCTGCGGGCGGACGGGACCGAACCCGTGGAGACGTTGATCCAGGTGATCGATGCCACCGCGAAGTTCGGCATAGTCTCGGACATCGATGACACCGTCATGGTGACAGCCCTCCCGAGGCCCTTCCTGGCGCTCTGGAACACGTTTGTGCTCAGCGAACGGGCGCGCATGGCCACCCCCGGAATGGCGGTCCTGCTGGACCGGCTCACCATTGAACACCCTGACGCCCCGGTCATCTACCTGTCCACGGGTCCCTGGAACGCCGCCCCCACCTTGAAGCGGTTCCTGAGTCGGAACATGTACCCCTCCGGTGCCCTGCTGCTCACCGACTGGGGCCTCACCCAGGACCGCTGGTTCCGCAGCGGGCAGGAGCACAAGCACCGCAACCTGGAACGCCTGGCCAAGGAATTCCCGGACATGCGCTGGCTGCTGATCGGCGACAACGGCCAGCACGATGAGCAGATCTACTCCGGTTTCGCCCAGGACCACGGCGACATGGTGGCCGCCATCGCCATCCGGCAGCTTTCCGTCAGCGAGTCCGTGTTTGCCGGCGGGCGCTCTGAAGACGGCGACCACACCACCTCGATGGTGCCGTGGATCTATTCGCCCGACGGTGCCGGAATGGCCAAGCAGCTCAAGGTCCTGGACCTGCTCTAGGCCCGCCTAGACACCGGCTTCATGTTCAATACCGCTGTCCTCCACTGACTCAGGTTCCATCGCCTGCGCGACGGCGGCACCGGCCGCCGCTACCAGGTTCCGTTCCTCGATAAGCTCTTGGAACCAGAAATACGACGCTTTGGGCGTGCGCTCGAGCGTCTCGAAATCGACGTGGAGCAGGCCGAACGGCTGGTTGTAGCCCGCGGACCATTCGAAATTGTCCAGCAACGACCATACGTAGTAGCCGCGGAGGTCAATCGACTCCGCTTCCCCGCCCGGGGACGTGGCCTTCAGCGCCGACTGGATGTGGTCCGAGAGGTACTTCAGGCGCCGCTCGTCGGGGATGAAAGTGGTGTTGGTGGACTTGTCGCGGACGATGATGTCCTCGAAACTTGCCCCGCCTTCGGTGATAATCACCGGCGGCAGATTCGGATACCGCTCGGCCATCTCCTTGAGCGCCACCGTCATGTATTCGGGTTTCACCGGCCAGCCGTAGGCCGTGATGTCGGCTTCGGGCCAGGGCTCCACGTGGAACGGGCTGCCGCCGTTGCCCGCAGTACTCAGGTCACTTCCCATGGCCTCCGCCATGCTCGCCGGCACGGCGCCTTCCCCCGGGCCGACGACAACTTTCGTGGGCATGTAGTAGTTCAGGCCGTAGAAATCCAGCGGCTGGGAGATGATCTTCATGTCCTCATCGGGGTGATCGAACGAGCTGAAGAACTTTGCGGCACTGATGAGGTCCGGGTACTTGCCTGTGAGGACAGGGTCCGCG
>JBDTQQ010000443.1:0-3006 GCA_039932075.1 Pseudarthrobacter sp.
TGACGGCGCCAGCCAGCTAGCTCAGCGAGCGGGCCCCTCACCCGCCTAGATGCGTGACGGCGCCAGCCAGCTAGCTCAGCGAGCGGGCCCCTCACCCGCCTAGATGCGTCAGAATCGACTCTTCCAAGAGGCTTATTTCCGCAGGCAGGAACCCCGGCGGCCACTGTGGTGGTTCCCAATCTTGATGTTCGCTCTTGTACTTCCTACCCGACGGCGATATCCAGCCGGGCGGTTCATCTTTCGTGGCGAGGGTTGGTCTCCAAGCGCTGCTGTGTTTGAGACCGTGGTGTTTGCGGCATGGCTGGCCAAGATTGCTGATCCCGGTGGTCCCGCCGTGACTCCACGCCAGGAGGTGGTCCGCTTCGTTATCCAAAGAGTTGTTGCTGCAACCGGGGAACGGGCATTTGCCGTCCCGCAGGCGCAGCCACTGCCGCATCGCTTTTGTCAGCCGGTAACTGGTCCTGCCGATCTCCAAAGGCGCGCCATCACGGGGATCAACCAGGACCCGGTAGAACGAACCGGCGCCGTCGGCGACCAGCTTTCTGGCCGTGGAGGCGGGGATCGGTCCGTAGCCGTCCAGGGTAGCCGCTTCGTGGCTGACACCAAGCAGTGAGAACACCGGCACCGTGACCAGAACCTCAGCCCGCGGGGACGGGAGTGTGCTGAGGTCAGTATTGGCGTTCCCCGCCACGACGGCGTCGAATTCAGCATCCGCACCGTCGCCGAACGGTCCGTCATCCTCCACGGGAGTGTTTGTGCGGCTTGGCCCGCTGCCGAGCAGCACGGCAGCAAAGATATCGGCCTTGATCTGGGTCAGCGTTCGGGACTCGTCCGGGCCCTGGATTCCCCGGGCGAGGGCAGTGGTTCGGTTGCAAATGGCCAGAGCTGTGACCGCCGGAAGAAAGGCAGAAATCCAGGCCATGCCGTCTCGGTCAGCGGCAAACTCCACGCGCCGGTCCGCGACTCCCTTCGCATGCCGCTTCTCAATCGATTCGGGGTGGTGGCGTTCCCGCCACGTCCGCACCTTCGACCGGAACCGTGACGGCACCAGTTCCCCGGCTGGGCATGCCCGGACCGTAGCCGGAGTGTCCGGATCCAGGAAGTGCGCCTCCATCGCGGCGGCCGCAGCGGGGTCGAGGCCGGTGGTCTCGTCTGCGATGATCCGGGCGTGCTGCCACGATATGCACCCCGAAGACAACATATCCATGGCCAGCGGAAGCGAGTTCAGTTGCCCGGCTTGGTCGACCAATGCCCCCGCGGCCGCCGCGCTCACGGTCAACGCGCCCGCGACCTCCTCGACCACGGACATTTTCCTGTAGCCGCGGTCCTGTGCAGAAGTCTCCGGCGGGGTCATGGCTTCCTGCAGTTCAATGCAGTCCGCTGCGTCCCTGGCCTTGATCGCAGCGAGCTGGGCTTCCAGCCGCGACACAGCGGTAAGCCGGGCGAGGCGGTTGTCGTATGCGCACTGCAGTGCGTCAGTCCCGGCATCCCCGCCGTCGGCAGGATCCGAACTTTTATCCTCTCTGTACAGCGCATCCATGGCAGCAATGGACGCGTGAACCACGTCCATTTCCGTTGCTGCCCTGCCGCTGTTTCCCATACCAATATCATCCGCGGAGGGTCTGACATTTTAGGCTCAGCTCACCGGGTGCCGCGGGTCAGCCCCAGGACACTGGCGGCAATGACCCCGCGCTGTCCTGTCGCTTCACCAGGCAAAACCGTAGGCTGGAGTTCGGCCCGGGACGCTGTCCGGGGCCGCAGGTTGTCCCGGCAGACGAAAGGAAGGTCCATGACCACTCCCAGTGAAGACCCCCAAAACGCCGCAGATCTCCGCGGTCCGGGTGACCCGGACAAGGCAGCCAAAGCTGCCGGGCAATCTGGACCGGAGGCCGGCAGGGCCGCCAATATCCGCGAAGAACAGCAGACCCAGGCGGCCGGTACCGTGCCGGCGTCGTATGTTGGCAGCGGTGACCCGGACCAGGAACGTAAGCCCGAGGACGCGTTGGGCGAGCCAGGCACCTGGGACGACGAGGTCTAGGTTCACCCACATCCCCGGCGCCGGGCAGGCAGCGGAACACACGCCGGGCAGGCAGCGGAACACGCTCCGGGCAGGCAGCGGAACACGCGCCCGGCGCCCGTCCCGAACCCCTAACCCCGAACCCCTAGGTCAGCCGGATCTGCCGGTTGACGTCCTTGTAGAGCAGGTAGCGGAACTGGCCGGGTCCGCCAGCGTAGCAGGCCTGCGGGCAGAAGGCGCGCAGCCACATGAAGTCGCCGGCCTCCACTTCCACCCAGTCGTTGTTGAGCAGGTACATGGCCTTGCCCTCGAGGACGTACAGGCCGTGTTCCATGACGTGCGTTTCCGGGAACGGGATCACGCCGCCGGGCTGGAACGTCACAATGTTCACGTGCATATCGTGGGCCAGGTCGTTGGGGTCCGCGAACCGCGTGGTCTTCCAGACGCCGTCGGTGTCCGGCATGGCGCCCGGCTCCACTTCCTGGTCGCTGGTGACGAAGGACTTCGCCTCGTATCCCTCGAGCCGCTCGTAGGCCTTCCGGATCCAGTGGAAGGAGACGACGTCGTCCGAGACGTTCTCCAGGCCCCACTGGGAGCCGGCGGCGAGGTAGGCGTAGCCGCCTTCGTCGAGCTGGTGCAGTTCGCCGTCCAGGGTGAGGTTGACCTTGCCCTTGGTGACGAAGATGACGCCTTCAACGCCGGCCTCGAACTCGGCCTTGGGAGCGCCGCCGCCGGGGCCGATCTCCACGATCAGCTGGGAGAACGTGGTGGCGAACCCGGAGATCGGGCGGGCGAGGATCCAGGACCGGGTGTTGCTGAAACCGGGCAAGGTGCTGGTCACGATGTCCGTCATGACGCCCTTGGGGATCACGGTGTAGGCCTCGGTGACGATGGCGCGCTCGGTGGTCAGGTGGGTCTGCGGCGGCAGTCCGCCTTCGGGGGAGTAGTACTTGCCCATGCGGGGATCCTTACTTATGAGTTGGAATTAG
>JBDTQQ010000444.1:0-2993 GCA_039932075.1 Pseudarthrobacter sp.
AGAGGGTGGGAATGCCGGCCAGCAACGCCACCTCCGACAGGACCCCCACAATGCCAACGGGGCCTTCGTACTGGGACGGTTCCAGATTGAGTCGCTCCCGCAGCGGGGCATCATCCGAGGAGGTACTCACCGGAATCGGTCTGCTGTGGGGGACATCGGCCAGCAGTGCACCTACAAGGACCACGTAGTCCACCTTCAGCGCCTCGGCATGGACCAGCAGTTCGGCCGTGTAAGCCCGCCACTTGTACGACGGTTCAATGCCCTGGACGAAGATGACGTCCACGTTCGAATCCGGCGCAGCCGCCTTGTAGATACGCGTGGATGGCCATTTGATCTTGCGTTCCCCCGAAGCGTTCCGGCGGACAGTGGGACGGGTGAACTGGAAGTCGTAGTACTCGTCGGCATCGATGGTCGCGACCTTCTTGCCGCCCCACACCTTGTTGAGATAGCGCAACGAGTCGCTTGCGGCCTCACCGGCATCGTTCCAGCCCTCAAAAGCTGCCAGCATCACAGTGATGCGCTCCCCGTCAGCCACTGGCAGCAGGAACTGCTCCTGTTCAGGCGCGGCACCTGGTTCCGTGGTGTCTCCGTCGAAGCTATTCATTTCTTCACCCTACGTCCAAGGACCGGGACGATGCAGTGAATGCAGGCCCAAAAAGTGTGCCTGTCACGATTCCAGGCGTGTACGCCCGACGATATTCGCCAAGGGCGTACCCCACGGCTGGCGCTCAGCCTGGCACCGTAGACTGAACGCATGCGATCCTCACCCTCCGATTCACCGCTTCGCGCCGTTCTTTGGGACATGGACGGCACCATCGTGGATACAGAACCGTACTGGATCGCCGCGGAACACGCCCTCGTGGAAGCCCACGGAGGCAGCTGGTCCCACGCTCAGGCCACCCAACTGGTGGGGCAGGCCTTGACATTTTCGGCCGGAGTCCTGCAGGAGGCCGGCGTGCGGCTGGGTACCAGGCAGATCATCGATGCCTTGACCGCCGAGGTCATCGAGAGCGTCCAACGTGCCGTCCCCTGGCGTCCCGGCGCGAGGGAACTGCTCGATGACCTGCACCAAGCCGGCGTACGGTGTGCGCTGGTCACCATGTCCGAGGGGCCGCTGGCCCGGGAGATCGTGGCAAGCCTGCCAAAGCCCTACTTCGAGTTCCTGGTCACGGGAGAGACCGTCACGCAGGGCAAGCCTCATCCGGAGGCATACCTGAAGGCGGTGGAACTGCTTCAGGAGGCCGACCCGGGACTGACCATCGACCACTGTGTCGCGCTGGAAGACTCGGCGCCCGGCGTAGCTGCGGCCCTCGCGTCAGGAGTCGCCACCGTGGCCATCCCCCATATCGTTCCCCTCCCTGACGATCCCAGGCACACAAAATGGGATTCACTTGCGGGGCGCACCGTCTCAGAACTGGAGGCCATTGCGGCCGGTAGCCTGGCGGCGGCGTCAGGCTTGACGTCGACGTATGGGAGCCTGTCTTGAGCGATACGCCGGCCACTCCCCGCAGGGAGGGAATCCGCCTTGGCCGGATCGCCGGGATCCCTGTCATCCTGGCCTACTCCTGGTTCGTGATTGCAGCCTTCACTGTCATCGTCTACGGACCCGTGCTGCTGCAACGAAATCCGGCATTCGGCATTACCGCCTACTACGTGGCTTTCGCCTACGCGTTGCTCCTGCTGATTTCAGTGCTGGTCCACGAACTGGCCCATGCCCTCACAGCCAAAATCTACGGCTGGCCCACGCAGAAAATAGTGCTGAATCTCTGGGGCGGCCATACCCAGTTCGAGAACTTCACAGCTACGCCCGCCCGCTCCGTGATCGTGGCGCTGGCGGGACCGGCCGCCAACCTGGTCCTCGCCGGCGGAGCCTGGCTGGTCCTGTCCGGCAGCAGCCTGGGCATTGTGGCGGACACCCTGACCAACATCTTCATGTGGGCCAACTTCGTCATCGGCATCTTCAACGTCCTTCCCGGACTCCCGCTGGACGGCGGACGTATTGTCGAATCGGCCGTGTGGAAGGCCACTGGCAGCCAGGCCAAGGGCACCGTCGCCGCCGGCTGGGCCGGCCGCGTCATTGTGGTGGCTTTGGGCTGCTGGTTCATTGCGGTGCCGCTGCTGGCCGGGGTCACACCGGACTTCAGCCTCCTGATGATCACCGTCCTCGTAGGCGGATTCCTGTGGATGGGCGCCAGCGCAGCAATTCAGCAGGGTACTCTGCGCGGCAGGCTGCACCTGGTGAGCGCAGCCGCTTTGGCAACTCCCGCCGTCGGAATTCCCGCGACCGCCACTGTGGCCGACATCCGACGACTTTCAACGGAAGGGACCGCTGTTGTCACCTGCGGGCCGGAGGGGCGGCCGGAGGGCGTGGTCGATTTGAGTGCCCTCGCTGCAGTTCCCGACTCCGCTGCGGAATCCACCCCGGCGACGGCGGTGGCGTATGCCCTTGTGCCCGGCGCCTATGTTCCCGAATGGTCCCAGGGGCAGGAGCTGATCCAGTATCTTTCCCAGCTCGAGGGCCGTGAATACGCCGTGGTTGACCACCACGGCGTTGTGACAGGGCTGCTGTCGCAGAACGCGATAGTGAGCGCCATCACCGGCAAGGCGGTCCGGCCAAAGAAACATCCGCAGGACCAAAGCCGGTAGAGTTACGTGCCGGCCATGCACTGCCGCCGGAAGGCCGCCCGGGCCTGAACGCGCCGGGCGGACAGTTTCCATGCATGGCCCCACAGTCTTACAGGAGCGAGGAAATTTCATGAGCAGCGAATCTGCCGCCGACACCGCAGCACCGTCCACCATCGGTGTTGCCGCCGGCGCACAGCCGGTAGGGGCTGCCCGCCGCCGCGGACCCTTCCGTGAAGGCGAGCGGGTCCAGCTGACCGACGAACGCGGCCGCATGAATACCGTCACTCTCGAACGAGGGGGCGCCTTCCACACGCACCGCGGTTTCCTGAACCATGATGAAATCATCGGCCAGGCGGACGGTTCGGTTG
>JBDTQQ010000445.1:0-2991 GCA_039932075.1 Pseudarthrobacter sp.
CAGCCGCCTGCTGCCTGCTCAGGCCCCTCCGGTCCTGCGCCGGCGGGGCGGGAGTGGCAGGAATCCTGATGTCGTCTCAAGGTATTCCTTGTAGCCGGGCCGGCCGGACAATGCCTTCTCGGCGAGGGGCTTGCCGGTCTTGGCCGTGAGGGTCCAGATCATCAGGGCCGGCGACAGTACGGTGAGGATGCCCGGCCACGAATCCGCGGCAATGAGGAAGAGGCCCGTCCAGACGGCAGCATCACCAAAGTAGTTCGGGTGCCGGGTGTACCGCCACAAGCCGGTGTTCAGCACGGTTCCGCGCCGCGCCGGATCCTTCTTGAACCTGGACAACTGCCAGTCGCCCACGGTCTCGAACACGAACCCCGTGACCCACAGCAGGACACCCACGGCTGCCACCCACCCCAGGCCTCCGGTGGCGAACATTCCCACCTGGAGCGTCAGTGACACAAAGAACATGACCAGCCCCTGCGGCAGGTAGACACGGCGTAGGGCATAGGCGTTCCGTGACCCCGGTGCTGCCTTCAATAAATCCTTGTAGCGCGGGTCCTCATGCCCGTCCCGCGCCCGCCAGCCGATGTGGAGCCCGAGCCGCAGCCCCCAGACCGCCGTGAGCAGTACCAGCAGCAGGCGCCGGATATCGTCACCCTGGCCGGCGGAAAGGAACCAGGAGACCACAGCCACCGCGACGAACCCGGGGCCCCAGGCAACGTCCATCACCGAGTGCCTGCCCTGCCGGACGGCCACGGCAAAGGTCACCGCCAAGACCACAGTCACTGCCAGCGCAGTCCATGGCAGCGAAGCGGCAAGTTCCGGCCAGGGAAACGGGCTCACAGGCTGACCTGGGTGGCCGATTCCGGCAGGATTTGTTCCAGGGTGCCGGACGCCGGGTCAGTGAAGCCGGTACGCTCGGCGAAGGACTTCATCACGAATCCTGTGGCCAGGGTGTGCCACAGCCGCACCCGGCGGATCATAAAGTGGCCGGCACCGTTGAGCGAAACGTATTGCATGGACGCCGCCGCATTGGCAGCGCGGCGGGCAAACTTCAGGGACTGGGCCGGGCTGGTCATCCGGTCTCCGGTGCCGTGGATGATCAGGATCTTGCGCCCGGCTACCCGCTGGGCAGGCGTCTCCGGCCCGAGCCACGGTGCCAGCGCCACCACGGCTTCCACCTGCGGGTCGTCGGCCGCGCAAACGGCGGTGAGGCCGCCCATGGAGTGGCCCACCAGATACACGGGAACGCCGGGGTGCTCTGCGCTGATTTGCTGAAGCGCCCAGCGGGCATCGTGGAGCGCCGACATGGCCTGTCCGTTCCAGCCCCGCACGCTGTTCCGCAGCGACCAGACAGCCAGCCCGTAGTCCTTTCCGGCGCGGTGCAGGTGGCGGGCGAACGGCAGCATCCTCAGCGGGCTCAGATGCCGGGCTTCCACCGGCTCATAGCTGTGCGCCTTGCCGCCGTGCAGCACCAGTGCCACCCCCCGCGTGGGCCCGGCAGCTTCCAACACGGTGAGCGAGGCCTGTTGCGTGGTTCGTACTGTACCTGACACGTCTCGGGTGCTGCCTTCGCTCTTGCCTGCCCCGCTCTTGCCTGCCCCGCCGGCAGGGGGAGTGCGGCTCCCCTCGGTGCTGCGGTCCGTCATGCCTGGTCCCTTCCGCTTCCTGCCATTTATCAACCCTAAGGCGCCGGACGTAGAGTTCAAGGTATGAGGATTAGCTGCTGATGGGATCCGGTCACTCCCACGCTTCAACAGGTCATTCGGAGCCAACTGCAGAAGCGATTGCCGCCCGCCGGAAGGCGAACCGCATACTTGCCGCCATCCTGGTGCCGCTGACGCTGCTGACACTGGCGGGCATGGCCATGCTCTGGCCGTCCGGGTCCAGGGAGGGGATTTCGCTCGCCAGCCCGTATTCGGCAGCGCCCGGTGTTACCTTCGATACCGGCAAGATCCAGAGCGTGGTGGAAGAAAGCTGCATGCAGGGCTCCCCGGCGAGCCTTCCCTCCGATACCACCGGCCAGCCTGCCCCGCAGGGTTCGGACTGCATGTTCGCCTTCACGCAGCCTGACGAGGGCGGCAGCCCGGTCAAGGTGGTGATCAACCCGGAGGTGGCAAAATCCCACGGTGTGAAGCCCGGGGACCAGATCAGGTACCTGAACCTTTCCAACGCCCAGGGCGCCGCGGCGTCGCAGGGGTCTCCGGCGTACATTTTCGTCGACTTCGTCCGAACGCTGCCTATCGTGGTGCTGGCACTCCTCTACGCCCTGGTAGTGATCGCCGTGGCGCGCTGGCGCGGGCTGCGGGCCCTCCTGGGACTGGTGGGCGCGTACTTCGTCCTGGCCGGGTTTATGCTGCCTGGGCTGGTGGAGGGAAAACCGCCGTTGCTGCTGGCGCTGGTGGGGTCAACAGTGATCATGATCGGGGTCCTGTATTTTGCCCACGGTTTCTCAGCCCGGACCTCGACGGCGCTCCTGGGCACTATGTTCGGGCTAGGCATCACAGCGCTTCTGGCTGCCTGGGCCACCGACGCCGCCAACCTCGCCGGCGTGGGCAGCCATGACGCCACCACCCTGATTAATACCTCAGCCAACATCTCGATCTCCGGGGTGATCCTGTGCGGACTGATCATCTCGGGGCTGGGTGTCCTGAATGACGTCACCATCACGCAGTCGTCCGCTGTCTGGGAGCTGTACGAGTTGGCACCTGGCACAAGCGCCCGAAAACTGTTCACTTCCGCGATGCGGATCGGCCGCGACCATATCGCGTCCACGGTCTACACCATCGCGTTCGCGTATGCCGGCGCAGCCCTGCCTATCCTCATCATCGTGATGCTTTACAACCGGCCGTTGGGGGACACCCTGACCAGCGCGGAGCTGTCCGAGGAAGTCATCCGCACGCTTGTCGGTTCCATCGGGCTGGTGCTCGCCATTCCGGTGACCACGCTGATCGCCGTGTTGGTGGTCAAGGCTACCGGAATCCGGCCGGTGGACCGGCC
>JBDTQQ010000446.1:0-2988 GCA_039932075.1 Pseudarthrobacter sp.
GGCCGATCGCCCCGGCATTGCGGGCGTCAGCGGGCGGGGCCTTCTCCAGGGGTGCCAGGAAGTCGCCGGCGGAGCCAAGAAGTGCCCGCTCAGCCACAGGGTCGACAGCGACGACGGACTCGGTCACCTCGGGAGACAGGGGCAGGGACACCGACAGGTTGAAGAGGTTGTGTTCGGAACCACCGGCAGGGGCGGGGAATTTGATGCCCGTCTCGCCCGCCGGAGGCGCGATCCGGATGCTGGTGCCGCCGACTGTTTTTTCCTCGACCAGTTTGGCCTTGCCCAACGAGCCTTCGGCCGAGGATTTGAACAGCACCTGTTCGGAGACGCCGTCGGAGCTGACTGCGCTGGCCGTGAGCCGGTACTTCTTTGGGGTGTCGCTCAGGACAGATTCGGCCGCGGGCCATTTGGCGGGGTCGGTGGCGCCGGTCGCCTGGTCCGTGGTGGCGGTGCCGGCAAGCCCTGAGTTGTAGCCCAGGAAGTCCATGGCATCGAGCCGGGGAGCTTCCAGGTTCTGCGTGACACGTGAGACCAGGCTGATCGGCGCGGCAACTGAGGTCCCGGAGAGCTTCCGGATCTCCGCGAGCTGGTCGAAGCTGACGCCTCCCCCTCCGTTGGCGATCTCCGGCTGCATAAGCGCCGAGGACCCGGCCTTCGCTTGTACGAGGACGTCGTAGAGTCCCCGCGAGTTCTCATCCACCGTCCTCTTCAGCGCAGCCTGCGACTGGCCTTGGACGAGGACCGACAAGCACATGGCTGCGATCAAGATGGCCGCGGTCAACAGCAGCACTTTGCTTCTGATGAACCTCTGGACGGCGTTCATTGGGCTCCCTGAAACCTGGATTGCGTGCGCACACCACGGTCCGCGGGCGGCGGACATCATGGATTTTCCTGCCGGGTGTGCAAAAAGTATTGGCCGGTCTGCCGGCGCTGTCCTGAAACAGGACCTAGCCATTGTAGGCAGACCGGCCAATCATACGTGGCCGGGCTAAGCTCCGGTCACGCGTTGTTCACCTTAGTGATGCTCTTAGTCTTCGAGATCGACTTCGCGGACCATCTCGGCTCCGATGCCTGCCTTGATGGCATCAAGCACCTGCTGCGGGACGGACGAGTCGATGGTCAGCAAAGCGAGAACCTGGCCGCCCTCGGCCTGGCGGGCCACCTGCATGCCGGCAATGTTGATGTTGTTCATGCCCAGGATGTGGCCGATGGTTCCGATCACACCGGGACGGTCGGCATAAGAGACCACTACGAGGTGCTCGCTGATGGGGATTTCGACGTCGTAGCCGTTGATGCCTACCAGTTTCTGGACCTGCTTGGGGCCGGTCAGCGTACCGGCGACAGAAATCTGTGTGCCGTCGCTGAGGGCTCCGCGAAGGGTCAGGACGTTGCGGTAGGACTCCGTGTCCGGCGTGGTGATCAGCCGGACATTGATGCCCCGCTGCTCGGCGATAACGGGGGCGTTCACGTAGGACACCTGTTCGGTCACGACGTCCGCGAAGATGCCCTTCAGGGCAGCAAGTTCCAGGACCTTGACGTCCAGGGACGAGATTTCGCCCGCCACCTCCACGTCGAACTGGGTCAGGGACGCGTGGGTCAGTGCGGTGAAGATGCGGCCCAGCTTTTCGATCAGCGGGATGCCGGGCCGCACGTCGGGGGCAATGACGCCGCCGGCCACGTTCACGGCGTCGGGCACCAGTTCGCCGGCCAGAGCCAAACGCACGGACTTGGCGACCGAGACGCCAGCCTTCTCTTGGGCTTCGTCGGTGGAGGCACCCAGGTGCGGTGTGACCACAACGTTGTCCATTTCGAAGAACGGCAGGTCGGTGCTGGGTTCCTTGACGAAGACGTCCACTCCGGCCCCGGCGATCTCGCCGTCCTTCAGGGCAGCGTGGAGGGCTTCCTCGTCCACGAGGCCGCCGCGCGCGACGTTGATGACGTAGGCGGTCTTCTTCATCTTCTTGAACGACTCGGCCCCCAGCATGCCCACCGTTTCGGGTGTCTTGGGCATGTGGATAGTAATGAAGTCCGACTGCGCCAGCAGCTCGTCCAAGGTGACCAGCTGTACGCCCAGCTGGGCGGCGCGGGCTGAGGTGATGTAGGGATCGTAGGCGAGGATCTTGGTATCAAAGCCCTTCAGGCGGGCCGCCACGAGGGCGCCGATCCGGCCCAGGCCAATGATGCCGATCTTCTTCTCGTAGAGTTCAATGCCGGTGTATTTGGACCGTTTCCATTCGCCCTCCTTCAGCGCAGCGCTGGCCTGCGGGATGTGGCGGGCCAGGCTCAGGATGTGGCCCACGGTCAGTTCGGCGGCGGAAACAATGTTCGACGTCGGTGCGTTGACCACCATCACGCCGGCCTGGGTGGCGGCCTTGATGTCCACGTTGTCCAGGCCTACGCCTGCACGGGCGATGACCTTGAGGTTCTTCGCTGCGGCGATGGCTTCGGCGTCCACCTGCGTGGCGGAACGGACCAGGATGGCGTCCACATCCACGATCGCGGAAAGCAGCTGGGAGCGGTCGGAGCCGTCAGTCTGGCGGATTTCGAAGTCCGGGCCCAGGGCCTCGACGGTGGCGGGCGAAAGTTCTTCGGCGAGCAGTACTACGGGTTTTGACACGGCTGATCCTCTGCGTTGCAGTCCTTGGGATGGAACAAGTCTAGGCGTACGGAAAGGCCGGGCTCACATTGTTAAGTGAACCCGGCCTCACGATGGCGCCTCGTTGGGCGCCGGCACAGCCGCTTAGCGGGCTGCCGAACCCTCTACGTAGTCAGCGTCCTGCTGCTGCCAGGCGAACAGGGAGCGCAGCTCGCGGCCGACTTCCTCGATGGGGTGCTTCTCGGCCTTGGCGCGCAGTGCCTTGAACTCGGTGCCGCCGTTATCCTGGTCGTCAATGAAGCGCTTGGCAAAGGCACCGCTCTGAATGTCGGCGAGGACAGCCTTCATGTTTTCCTTCACCTCGGGGGTGATGACGCGCGGGCCGGAGACGT
>JBDTQQ010000447.1:0-2984 GCA_039932075.1 Pseudarthrobacter sp.
GCGCCGCGGTGGCCAGCTCCTGGCCGTTCATGAGGAAGTCGCCGTCGCCGGCGATGGTGACGATGCGGCGTGTGGGTTCGGCCAGCGATGCTGCGATGGCCGACGGGATGGAATACCCCATGGAGCCGTTGCGGGCACTGATCATGGAGGCGTAGCGGCGGGTAGGAAAGTAGCGGTGGGCCCAGTTGGTGTGCTCGCCCGCGCCGAACGTCACCAGTGAATCCGCGGGCAGCCGTGGCACTAGGTTCGCCATCAACGTGTCCATCCTCGCCTGCCCCGCTGCCGGCGCCGCAGGAGGTAGTGCGGCGAACCGCTCCTGCTCGCCCCGCATCCGGTCCGTCCACGCTTTCCACCCTTCCTTGACCGGCAGGTCGATGCCCGCCAGGTCGCGGACAAAGGCCGCGGGCTTGGCCAGAATTTGCCGCGAAACGGGCCCCGACCGGCCACGGAGTGAGGGGTCGGCTGTGACCAGGAAGTTCTTTTTGTTCCAGTCCTGCCGGCAGACGAATCCGTCCGTAATCACGTCGCCCGGCACCGTCCCCACAAACACCAGCAGGTCGGTTTCCTCCAGGAGGTCGTAGGTGGGGCGGGGACGGCCGTAGCCGATGGGGCCCACATAGGACGGGGAATCAAAGGAGACCGTTCCCTGCGTCCGCCATTCAGCTGCAGCCGGGATATGGTGCCGTTCCAGCCAACCCGTCAGCTGGTCCGCGGCAGCCTGCGTCCAGTCGTTGCCGCCAGTGACAAAGAGCGGCTTCCTGGACTCTGCCAGCGCAGCCTCCAGGGCGGCGGCATCGGTACTGCTCATTCCGCCGGCTGCCACCGGAATGGCGGGGTGCAGCGCCGGGTCAATCTGGTGCCGGATGATGTCCTCCGGCAGGCCCACCACCACGGGGCCAGGCCGCCCGCTCATGGCCGCAAACATCGCCTCGGCCACGATCTCGGACGCTCGCTCCGCATGGTCAAGGACCATGACGCGCTTTGCCCCGGTACCGAACCAGGCCTTGATGTCGAACTCCTGGAACGCCTCCCGGTCCCGGTGCGCGAACGGGATCAGGCCGACGAACAGCAGCATGGGGGTGGAGTCCTGCCATGCTGTGTGGAGCCCCACGTGCGCGTTGGCGGCGCCGGGCCCCCGGGTCACCATCGCTATGCCCGGGCGCTGGTGCATCTTCCCGTCAGCCTCGGCCATGTAAGCGGCGCCGCCCTCGTGCCGGCAGACGATGGTTTCAATATCCGATTTGTGAAGGCCGTCCAGCACATCTAGGAAGCTCTCACCGGGAACCACATAGGTGCGCTCCACACCATGGGCCACCAGCGAATCAATAATCACGTGCCCGGCTGATTTCAGTGCCTGGCCGGGGCCGGCGTGGGGCACGTCCGAAAGACTCACCTGCCGGGAGCCTTGCTCGGAATTCCCGACGGCGGCGGGCAGGATGTGGGATGCGGTCAGGGGTGCTTCGGTTTCCGTTGTCATGGGCTTTCTTTGGCGGTTTGGGCTGCTTTGGCGTTCGTAGCGGATGGTGCGGGCTCTATCTGAAGGTCTCCGCGGGTGGGTTGGCGATGACGGGGGCGGTGCCGGTGTAGCCGTCGCGGGTTTGGGCGATTTCGCGGATGCGGGTCCGGCAGGCGTACCAGCCGAAGACCATGAGCACGGAGGCGATGGCGGTGACGAGCATGGTGAGGGGGGATTCGATGAAGACCATGACCAGGACGCCTACTAGGAACAGCAGGGAGAGGTAGCCCGTGTAAGGGGCGCCGATCATCCGGAAGGATGGTCGGTCCACCCAGCCTTTGTCTGCCCAGCGTTTGAGCTGGATCTGGCAGAGGACGATGGTGGCCCAGGTCATGACGATGCCCACGGAGGCGACGTTGAGCACGATCTCGAAGGCTTGGGCGGGGACGAGGTAGTTCAGCGGGACGCCGAGGAGGGAGACCGTGGCGGTGATGGCGATGCCGCCGTAGGGGACGCCGGCTTTGTTCATTCGGGAGGCGAATTTGGGGGCGGAGCCGTTGACGGACATGGAGCGGAGGATGCGTCCGGTGGAGTAGAGGCCGGCGTTGAGGGAGGACAGGGCGGCGGTGAGGACGACGAGGTTCATGATGACGTCCACGCCTTGGATGCCGATGGAGCCGAAGAACGTCACGAACGGGCTGACGCCCTTTTCGTAGGAGGTGTACGGGAGGAGCAGGGCGAGGAGGATGACGGAGCCGACGTAGAAGACGGCGATGCGGAACACCACGGAGTTGATGGCTTTGGGCATGATCTTTTCCGGGTTTTCGGTTTCGCCGGCTGCGGTGCCGACGAGTTCGATGGAGGCGTAGGCGAACAGGACGCCCTGCATCAGGATGATCATGGGGAGCAGGCCGTTGGGGAAGATGCCGCCGTTGTCCGAGAGGAGGTTCAGGCCAACCTGTTGGCCGTCCACGGGGGTGCCGAAGATGACGAAGTAGGTGCCCACCACGAGGAAGACCACCAGCGCGGCGACTTTGATCAGGGCGAACCAGAATTCCATCTCGCCGAAGACCTTCACGGAGACGAGGTTCAGGGCGAGGACCACCACCAGGGCGGTCAGGGCCCAGGCCCACTGGGGGACGGCCGCCATCCAGGGGATGTAGTTGCCGAAGAAGTGCATGTACAGGGCGGCGGCGGTGATGTCCACGATGGTGGTGGTGGCCCAGTTGATCCAGTAGAACCAGCCGGAGACGAACGCGGCTTTCTCGCCGAAGAATTCGCGGGCGTAGGAGACGAACGAACCCGAGGAGGGCCGGTGGAGGACCAGTTCGCCCAGGGCCCGGAGGATGAGGAAGGCGAAGAACCCGCAGACGGCGTAGGCGATGACCAGTGACGGGCCGGCGGCGTTGAGGCGGCCGCCGGCGCCGAGGAACAGGCCGGTCCCGATCGCGCCACCGATGGCGATCATCTGGATCTGCCGCGGCTTCAAATTCTTGTGGTAACCCTTGTCCTCCGCGTGGAGGGCAGT
>JBDTQQ010000448.1:0-2984 GCA_039932075.1 Pseudarthrobacter sp.
CTACTGGTTCTTGTCACCGGTGTCCTGTCGGACGGCACGCTGCCCGCGTGGCTCGCACTCGTCATCGCCTCCGCTGCCACGCTGGCCATCATGGCAGGACTTCTATGGCTCCGACGCGAAGATGTCGCCGCTCTGCGGCTTCTCGGCAGGCGAGGCAGCCTTGACCGGCATTAGGGAAAACCTGGAAACCTTTAACGGTCTGGTTCAGCATGCGGCATCGCTGGTGAGAGCCGGAGCCCTGGAGGAGGCCGCCGTCCAGTCACAGCTGGCCGCCCGGTTTGCTTGGCTGGACCACACCGGGCTTTTCGCCAGCACTGAGCTTGAAAGGGTTGTGGACCAGCTCCGAAAGTCATTGCCCGGAAAGCAGCCTGGGCGAACGGCACCCGGCGACGGGATACTCAGGGTGGTTCATGTCGCGACGCAGCTGTACGGCGCGGGAGGCCACACCCAGACCATTGCGTGCTGGGTCCGTCAGGACAGTTCTTCGAGCCACCAACTCCTCCTGACCCGACAGGGCAGCGCGCCCCTGCCTGAAAAAATCTCCGGCTGCCTGCCGGGGCCCCGCGCGGTCCAGTATCTGGACCGGGCGCCCGGCGGCCTCCTACGGCGGGCCGCCGCACTCAGAAGGGCAGTTGAAACCGCAGATGTCGTGATTGTGCATGCCCACCCCGATGACGTTGTCCCGGCCATCGCCTTGGGAACCGAAAGCTCTCCGCCGGCCGTGTATGTCAACCACGCGGATCACGTGTTTTGGCTTGGCACCTCGGCCGCCAATGTGCTGCTCAACCTCCGCAGGAGCGGGGAGCGGCTCAGCATCGCCAGACGCGGCGTCGAGCCCGGCCGCTGCATGGTGGCCAACCGCCCGCTGGAACTGGCGCAAAGCGCAGCCCTTCCCAGCGCCCGACGATCGGAGCTGCGGTCCCGATGGGGCGTCTCCGACGGCGACTTCCTGGTGGTTTCCGCGGCGGCGGCCAGCAAATACGATTCGGTGGGAACAGAATCCCTGATCGAGCTGTTCGAGTCCTTCCTGCGACGGCAGCCACATGCAAGGCTGCTCGTGGCCGGCCCCTCCTGCGTTGGCCAGTGGGCCGAGGCTTCGTCGGCAACAAACGGACGGATCCGGGCTGTCGGCCGGCTTTCCGATGTAGCCACCCTGTTGTCGGCGGCCGACGCATATCTGGACTCTTTTCCGTTCGCTTCCCTCACGTCCTTGCTCGAGGCCGGAGTCCACGGACTCCCCTTGGTGACCTACCGCGGCCACCCCGCTGAATGCGACGTCCTCGGTGCTGACTCCCCGGGACTTGAGCGTAACCTTTTTACCCCCTCCTCCCACCACGAATTCGTTTCAACCATGACCTCGCTGGCCGAATCACCATCGTTCAGGGCGGCGCGCGGCAACTCCACACGGTCAGCCGTTCTGGCCGGGCACAGCCTTGGCGCCTGGGACGATACGGTCCGGGAAATTTATTCCCAGGCACGGCGGGCAGTCACCGAACCTTCGCCTCGGACGGCGACGTGGCAGGATGGTCCGCTCGACCAACTCGTGGCCCTCGTCCAGCAACAAACCGGGTTCGGCGGCAGTGTAGACGCCGCAGAGGCCGACGTCCTGTCGCTCCGCCCCGCGGGACAGCGCCTGAGGCTGTGGGCTGAGCTGAAAAAAACCCGGCATATGCGCGCTTCGCTCCTGCTGCCCGAATGGACCCGTGCCCGTGTCGCAGGGCTCCGCCGACGCTTCCTTGCGTTGCGCTCCAGCCCCCGGCAGCCCGGTAGCCGCAGCTTCCACTCAGGCGGGACTTAACATCCCCGGCAACCCCATTGCTGGAGGCATCTATCAGCGCGTCTGCTTCCGGGCCATCGCCGGTTGAGCCCGGCACACGCCCGCGATCCCGGGACCCTCGAGGCCCAGGGCCGCAAACGCGCCCGCCTCCGCAGCGAAAAGGGCCCGTGGGGGCGCCAGGACCCTGCGGAGGCGGCATGACCAACACCGAACGTTTCAGGTCAGCGCACTAGGTACGCTTCATGGCGAACGGCGTTGATCTCTGCGTGCGGTAGAACGACTTCGCTGCCGCCACCGCTGGCCCGGTCAGCAGCCATGCACCGGTGTTGTCATGGAAACCGGCCATGAGCTGCCGTCCTGACATTGCCGCGGCGATATCCGCCACGGCGTCGAAACTGATATTGGTCAGCGCAATGGACTGGCGCTCCGGATGCGAGCGGGCCATATCGGCTATCGACGACTCGTCCGCAGTGACGAAGCTGAAGCGGACACCCCTCCGGTTCAGCTCTAAAGGACCGTCGACCCGCATACGGTCCCAGCCATCCGGTAGGCCGCTAATGACCACAGCGGATGTGAGGCCGGCGGCTGAGCAGATCTCATCAATGTCCCGGCGGATGTCACCCAAAACGGTAGTTGCTCTGGCTCGTTTGCGCAGGCGATGGGCAACCAACGATTCCCGCAGCCACCGGTAGCGCCACTTCTGGCTTTTGACGGCTCCTGTAATCAAGGGGTGTGTCCTGGCTTCGTACGCTGACCGGACGGTCCCACAGGTGGTGACGACAGGCATATGCCCCGGGTATTCCTCGGCTATCCGGGCATGGGCTTCGGCCAGCCGGTCCAGATTCACGGTCAGGCTGTTGTGGGTCAGCGGGATGTCCGCCACCGCGACTCTCAGGCCCAGGGTGCGCATGCGAACCCCGTATTCCACGGCGTAGGCATGCCACGACAAATCATGGTTCTCGGACAGCGGTTGCCGGAGAATCTGCTCCCTCGGGGCCATGAAGAGTACTTCGTCCACACTGTCGACGTCCGGCAGCCCGGCGCGCCTCTCCCCCGAGAGAATGATCCGGTCTCGGATCTTTCCGAGCAACTGGCCCTGGTTGGTGACCCCTATGGCGCCCAAGAGCCCGATGGAGTCATCGTCCAACAATGCTGCGGCAGCCGCCTCCACAGCCAAGAAGTTCAAGGAAATCCAGACCGGACTCGG
>JBDTQQ010000449.1:0-2984 GCA_039932075.1 Pseudarthrobacter sp.
CAGAGCATTCGACTGTTAATCGAAGGGTTGCTGGTTCAAGTCCAGCAGGAGGAGCCAACACCAAAAACGTCCCGTCCTCCGTGTGAGGGCGGGGCTTTTTGCTTTTCAGACGAAGTCCATTTCCACCTGCAGGAATCGTTCGGCCTCAGCGATCGCGGCCAGGAAGGCATCCCGTTCGGTGGGAGCCTTGCGGGGTTCGCGCGGGTGCCATTCGTGGGGCGCTGAGTGGACGCGGGCGAAGCCGGCGCCCGGCGGCGCGTAGAAGATGCCAAAACGCTGCACCGGCCATTCGGGGGATGTCTCCGGGGCTACCAGGAGGGCTGCGCTGAAGGCGGGGTTGAACCACTGGGCGATGGGCCGGCGCCGGTCTTCAGTAAAGAGTCCGGCCGCATAGAGGGCTGCGGACTGCTGGCCGGTCTGGGCGCACAGCCGGTCCCACCACAGTGGCAGGATGCCGGAGTCGCAGCGTTGCCATGTGGCCGGGAGCGGCGAGGAGTACTGCCAACTGGGCACGGAATCATTTTATCGCGGGAGCGAGCGCCACGGCAGGTGCAGTCCGCAGCGCCGTCACGGGTTGTTACCGTCGGTTCCAGGGGCCCGGGTTGACGCGGTACAGCAGCGCCGCCCCTGCCAGCGCGCCAAGGATGATGCCTATGGCGCCATTGCCGAACACCCGCCCAACGAAGTAGCCGGCGACGGCGCCCAGCACCGCCCCGAGGAACAGCCCCCGGGGGTTGCGGTGCGGTTTGCGTTTCACTGGATCGCCGGTACGGTGCGCGGCCGCACGATCAGCCAGAGAGCGGCTATCGCCACCAGGATGCACGCGGCCTGAACGGCACCCATGGGCGTGGAGCTGGTGATCCCCAGCCACCCCACCACCGGCGAGATCAGGCCCGCCGTTAGGAAGGTCGCGGCCCCCAGGAGGGAAGCAGCCGTGCCGGCCTGCGCCCCATGGCTGGACAGCGCAAGGACCTGCACACAAGGGAACATGAAGCCTGTGCCCATGATGTAGAGCCACAGTGGGACGAGCACGCCCCAGAGGCCCAGGCCGGCCTGGTCGAAAATCACGATCAGCAGGGCCATGAGGAACATCCAGGCTGTGGCACAAACTAGGATCCACTGCGGCGGGACCCTCCTGATGAGCCTTGCACTGATCTGGACGCCTGCCACAATTCCCAGGGAGTTGATGCCGAACAGCAGGCCGTACTCCTGCGGGGAAAAACCGAAAATGTCCTGGAACAGGAACGGCGAGGCAGACAGGTATGTGAACAGGCCGGCGAAGTTCATGCCGCCCACCACCAGCAGGCCAACAAAAATCCGGTCCGTAAAGAGGACTTTGTAGCGCTGGCCTGCGGTCATGCCGGACTGGCCGCGCTTCTCCGGCGGCAGGGTTTCCCGGACCAGGAAAAGCGATGCAACGATCACCAGGGCCCCGTAACAGGCGAGGAACACGAAGATGCCTGGCCACGGCATGACCAGGAGAAGCTGGGATCCGATGACAGGAGCCAGGATCGGCGCCAGTCCATTCACCAGGGCCATCCGCGAGAACATCTTCACCATGGCGTAGCCGGAGAACAGGTCCCGCACCATCGCCATCGCCACCACGCCGCCGCCGGCGGCACCCACCCCCATCAGGACACGGAAGAATCCGAGCGTGGCGATATCGGTGGACAGCGCCGCCCCAACAGAGGAAGCGATGTGAACGGCTGTGGCCAGGATCAGCGGGAGCCGCCGGCCAAACTTGTCGCTGAAGGGTCCCACCAACAGTTGTCCCACTGCAAAGCCGATGGTGGTGCCGGCCAGTGTCAGTTGGACCTGCGCCTCCGAGACTCCAAGGCTTGCCTCGAGGGAAGGGAAAGCCGGCAGATAGAGGTCGATCGTGAACGGTCCCAAGGCGGTGAGGGCACCGAGCAGCAGAATGTACAGCAACTTCCGTCGGCGGCTCAGGGCGTCGCCCGGATTGGAGTGAATGGTCACGGAGACCAATCCTAGGCCCGGGCGGTCCGTCTTTACGGTGTGACAGGCGCGCCGTGAAGCCACCCGGAAGTTTGGCCTGAAGGTGAATGATAGTTTTGGGGACGGGACCATGCTGCCGCACGCTCCCGCAGAACACGGAAGCCGAATCGACCATCCAACATGTAAGGCGGGAACCGATGAGCGGACGACACACCGGGCGCACCAGCCAGGGACTGCGCATCACCGCGCTGCCCAAAACGCTGAAACTACTTTTTCGCCTCGCGCCCCGCCAACTCAACGACGAAATCGCCTTCGCCAAGGTAGAGCTCAAGCGCAAGGGCATCCAGGTTGGGGTAGCAGCAGCGTTCCTCGCTGTGGCCCTCGTCTTCGTGGCCTTCCTGGTGGTCGGCCTCATCGTGGCCGCCATTATGGGCCTTGCCACCATCATGCCGGCCTGGCTCGCGGCCCTGCTGGTCTGTGCGGTGTTCCTGATCGTCGCCCTCATTGGGGCACTGATCGGCGTGCGCAAACTCAAGAAGGCCATGCCCCTGATGCCGGAGGAAACTATCCGGGGCATCAAATACGATCTGGGGATCGCCAAGGAAGGCACTGGCTTCAACGCTGCCCTGCTTGATCCAACGAGTCCCGAGGCCAAGGCCGCAAAGGCCGCCAAGGATGAGGCCGCTGCGAAGGCCAAGGCGGAGAAGGAAGCCAAAGCCGAAGCGCAGAAGGTGGAGTTCCCGCACGCGTCCGAGCCCGAGCTTCACCGCCGGTTGGAACAGCGGCGGCGGCATATCGCGGAAGTCCGGGACGAACTCGGCACCGAGCTGGACGTCAAACCCCAGGTCACGTTCCTGGTTGGTGCGGCCAAGGAAAAGCTTGGCGAGGGCAAAGCCGTTTTGGAACAGGGCAAGGCCGCGGCCATTCAGAAGTTCGCCGCATTGTCTGATTCCACCGAAGGTACCAGCGTTCGTTGGAAGCCTCTAGCGGCCCTCGCGGCTTCAGCCACTATCTTCGTGGTGTTGCTG
>JBDTQQ010000450.1:0-2984 GCA_039932075.1 Pseudarthrobacter sp.
GGTCTCAGAAGACTCTGACGTCGCCGGCCCAGTCTCGGTCCGGCCCGGGGGCCGGAAAGTTTGCATTAAGACAGGACCTGGAAAGTCTGATGGTGGGAGTAGGAGGGCTTTCGCCGCTCCTGCCTCCCGAATCAAGTTAATCGCACGCGTACCCGGACGGCACGAGTAGGCGGTACTCTACTTCGGCGGTGTGGCTACCGGGTCAGGCCCGGCTGATACGCGCATTCCAGAGGTGGGTCCACTCGAACACCCCGCCGCACGGCAGAGCCCAGGCTCAGAGCGGGGCTGGCAGCAAATTCTCAGGAGCCCTCGCAGCCGGGGCAGGGCACAGCGTGTGTGCTGGAGTCAGCGAACGGAAACGTGCTGCGGATGACCTGAGGGGGACTGCGCTGCGGATGACCTGAGTGGGACTGCAGAGGACTTAGTGGGTCAGGGCAGTGGACAGTTCGTCGCGGCTCCGTACTCCGAGTTTCACGTACGTGCGGTACAGGTGGCCCTCCACTGTCCGTACGGAGACCATGAGCCGCTGGGCGATTTCCCGATCTGTGAGGCCTTGGACTGCCAGCTCCACAATGTCCTGTTCGCGGCGGGTGAGGCGCACCGTGGGCGCTGCGGCGATGAACTGGCCCTCCCGGAACCGCTCGCCAAGTTCGTGGTCACATTTCTCCCGCAGGGCCACCGCCTGGCGGGACCGACGGCGTTCGCCGGCTGCTTCGAACACGGCGCTTGCCCGCGCGTATGCTTCTCTTGCCACGTTGACGAAGCCCTCGTTTTCAAGCCGGGCCGCCATCTCCATGAGGGCGTCGGCGTCGGCGGACTCCCAATGCTCCGCGAGGGAGAGCAACGCCGCAGCCCAGCGGCCTTGGACGTTGCCTGCCAGGTTGTGCACCAGGGGAATCACTGAATGGTCACCCAAGTCCCAACAGAGCGCCAAAAGTTCCAGCAGCGTGCCACCTCGTGCTGAGACGACCGGGGTGGTGGCCAAGGTATGGAGGGACGCCAGCCCCTTCCCATCACGGGTCACGTACTCCGACCCTGCCGCGGCGTAGGCCGTTGCGAGCAGTTCCTGGCTGGCTGAACCCTGAGGCGAATCCTTGTAATCCAGCTCGAGCCTGCTGGACTGGGCAGCGTCACCCAGCCTGGCGGCCACGTAGAACGCCAGCGCGGATCCGAACCGGAACACCTGCGATGGATCGTTGAGCCTCAGGGTCTCCACTGCAGGCAACAGCGTCTGGTAAGCGCGTTCGATCCGCCCCTGCCGCAGCAATGAATAGCCGCGCAGCACCTGAATGCTGCCGGCGAAGGCGGTTGCATCCCGAGGCTGGCCCGCCACGTAGTCCACCAACTCCCGTTCCGCTGAGTCCCAGTCCCCCAGGGCCAGGTAGTCGCCCACCAGACGGCCCAAGACGAACTCATTGAAGAAAAACACTCCACTGTCCAGCGCAGGGAGTTCCAAAGCCGCCAGCAGTCCGGCATCCAAACCCTGGACGGCGCGTCCGGCTGCAGCGTGGGTGTGTGCCAGCAGGGCAGTTCCCACCGTGCGAAGAGCGTGGTCGGTGACGCTGGCGGGGTTCCGGATCCGAAGGTCGTGGACCTCACTCTCCAAAGCCTCACAGTTCCCGGCTTCGCCGAATTCCAGCATGCGCAGCAGCTGCTCCTGCCAGGCCGTAGCTGTGGTTAAGCCAGTTTCAGCAGCGGCGCTGCGGAGCACTTCGCGGGAGTCGGCCGCGAACACTGCCAGTGGTGTTCCCAGGGCCTGATGGACGAGTGCCCTGAGCATCAGGGCAGGGGCGGCTGCGGAGCTGGCACCCAGCTGCAGCCAGCATCCGTCCAGGAGCTTTGCTGCGCCGGCGTAGTCACCCTCGTTGAACAGAGCCCTCGCCTGGACGGCCTGGGCCTCGGGCACGAGGGCAGGGTCCACAATCTTTGCCGCCATGACGCGGGCGCTCCGGCTCCTGAAGTGGGCCAACGCCGTGCTGGCCGCTTCGAGGAGCTCCGGCTCTCCTGTTCTCACTCCGCATTCAAGCGCCCACTCGACAGCCCTCAACTGGCCCTCCGACCCGGCCGGGGACGTTCCCAGGTGCTCGCGTACCCTTTCCAGAAGTTGCAGGCTCCGCGACACAGAAATGGTTAGCCGGAGGGCGTCGCCGAACATAGCGTTCCAGATCCGAAGATCAGCGGGCGTGCCATGACTCTCCACCACCATCTGCTGGTCAAGCAGGGAGCGCACCACTTCGGCGCCGCAGACGTCCTCGATCACCTTTCGGCTCACGGGTCCGGCCAGCGCAATGAGTTTTAAGGCTTCCTGCTCTGCGGGAGTTCGGCGCAGCATGTCCTTCACTACGACGTTCGTCAGCCGCGGCCCGTCGGCCGGCAACTGCCCCAGCAGCATCCAGATCCCATTCCGTTTGGCGAGCTGGCCCCCTTCGGCGGCGTCATGGAGCAGGGCATCGAGGATCCGTGGATTTCCGCCGGAAGCGCTCCAGATGGTGTCCACGGTTCCGGCGGGCACCGTGCCGTCCAGGGCGTGGGCGAGGACTTCCTCGATCTGTTCCCGGTTCAGCGGACGAAGGTCCACGCGGTCAGCAAGGCCGTCATACCAAAGCTGCGCCAAAGGCTGGGGCAGGCCGGGCCGCGGCCTGCCTGCGGCCACGACGCTGGCCCAGCCCGCAGAAATCATGTCCGCCACGATGCTGGCCGTGGCCTCGTCCAGATGGTGGGCATCGTCTATCACAAGCAGCAGCGGTGCATCCCTGCCCGCTTTAAGCTTTTCAAAGTAGCTCCACACGGACCTCAGGACAGCCACCGGTGACACCGAATCCTCGGCGGTCAGCTCCGCCGTGTACGGGGCAAGGATCCCGAAAGGAACGCGTGAGAGCGAGGAACTTCCGTGGATCTGAACAACGATCATGTCAGTGGCCAGCCGCTCGGTGATGGCTTCGGCCAACGCGGTCTTGCCGATGCCCGGGGCCGCCATCAGGAAC
>JBDTQQ010000451.1:0-2971 GCA_039932075.1 Pseudarthrobacter sp.
GCCAATTCAATGCCGGCGGCGGAGAAGTTTGCCCGAGCAGGGTACGACGTCGCGGCGCTGCTGGAGCCGCGATAATGGCGCCGCTGCTCGGGGTACTTGCGGGAACCGGATTGTTCCTCATTTGGTGGTCGTTCTGGGAAAAGTCGACGCCGGTGAAGCGTGGCCCCAGGGTCAGCCCCATCGAGGACTTGTTGGCCGCCGCCGGGATCGAGAAAGTCACTGCCGCCGGCCTCGTAGCCTCCTGCCTGGGTCTGGGCATTTTTGTGGCACTCGTCTTCTTTGTAGTCTCAGGGTCTTGGCCCATGTCGGTCTGCTTTGGGCTGTTCGGCGCCTGGCTTCCTGTCAGTATGGTGCGCTGGCGGGCAAGCAAGAGGACTGCTGTGTTGCGTCTGCTCTGGCCAGACGTGGTTGATCACCTTCGGTCTGCGATCCGTGCCGGCCTTTCCCTGCCGGAGGCCCTGATCCAGCTGGGAGAGAAGGGGCCCGAAGAGCTCCGGCATGTATTCCGGGACTTCGGGGCTGATTACCGAGCGGGCGGCCAATTTGAGGCCTCCCTTAACAGGCTCAAGGACCGTCTGGCCGATCCCGTGGCGGACCGAATCATTGAGGCGCTCCGGCTGACCCGCGAGGTGGGCGGCTCAGACCTGGGTAAGCTCCTGGGCACATTGGCGGAATTCCTGCGCGAGAACGCCCGCACGCGCAGCGAACTGGAGGCCCGGCAGTCCTGGACTGTCAACGCCGCCCGGCTGGCAGTTGCCGCTCCCTGGATTGTGATGCTCCTACTGGCCACCCGCCCCGAAGCCGTGAACGCTTACAACACACCGATGGGGGCAGGGGTCCTCCTGGGCGGTTTGGTTGTCTCCCTCATCTGCTACTCCATCATGCTGCGCATCGGCGCTCTTCCTCAGGACCAACGGGTGCTGCGATGAGTGGCATCTCGGCAGCCGCCATTGTTTGCGGCATCGTCCTCGGCGTAGGTCTGTGGCTCATGTTCGTCAGGTTGCCCTTCATGCGTCCGCTCACCTTCGTCGAGCGCATTGAGCCGCAGCTGAAGTCGCAGAACCTGGAATCCCGGCTGCTGCGCACCAGCGGACAGAAGGCCACGCCCTTCGGCCCGTTGGAGCGGATAGTGCGTCCCCTGCTTCACGACGGACTCACCGCCCTCGGTAGGCTCAACCTGAGTTCGAAGGCGCTGAGCCGTCGGCTGGCGCAGGCGGGAATCACCAAATCACCATTGGACTTTCGCGCTGAACAGCTACTCTGGGCCGCCGCTGGATTTGTTACTGCGCTGTCCATTGTGGTGTTGAGTGCTGTAGCAGGCCGTTTCACTCCGTTCCTCGCAGTGGTGGCCGTACTGGGAAGCGCCCTTGGCGGATTCCTCTTCCGAGACTTCTGGCTGGGCGTCCAGATCAGCAAGCGTGAGGCCAGGATGATGGCTGAGTTTCCGAGCCTTGCCGAACTAATGGCGCTGGCCGTCGGCGCCGGCGAAAGCGCCACAGGAGCGCTGGATCGGGTATGCCGCAGCGCGAACGGCGAACTGGCCAAGGAATTTTCCAAGATCCTTGCTGAAACCAGGGCAGGAAAACCTCTGGTGGAAGCGCTGCAGGAGTTTTCCGCCCGAACGGACCTTGGCCCGCTCGTCCGATTTGTCGATGGCATCATCGTTGCAGTCGAGCGCGGAACACCTCTGGCAGATGTCCTGAGAGCACAGGCGCAAGATGTCCGGGACACGGCAAAACGGGACCTGATGGAATCGGCGGGCAAGAAGGAAATCGCCATGATGGTGCCTCTGGTTTTCGGGGTCCTTCCTTTAACTGTGGTGTTCGCGGTGTTCCCCGGCATCGCTGCCATAAGCCTTGGACTGTAGCCATGGCCGTCACTTAACCGTCAGATACCCAACGACTCTTACCTTCTCGATCGCCGCATTACTTACTGAATGGGACCGAAAATGAAAAAAATGGGAATCTCGAGCAGCGTGCTGCTCCTTACCTTGCTGGCGAGCTTCTGGGCATGGACTGGCGCTTCTGTATCAGGAAGACCTCCATCCCGGAAGCAAGCCGATGCCCCGGCCTCCGACCGCCGGGACGTTACAGATCGCCTGGACTCTGCTGACCACCCGGAACGCGGCGACGTCCCTGGTTGGGTGATGATCACGTTGATGTCCGCCGTACTCGTGGCGGCGTTGCTCGCTCTGGCCGGCCCGGCTCTCGAAGCGATGTTCAACCAGGCCATGAACAAGGTCGGAAACTAAGGCATGCCTGTCGCTGGCCAATGCAGTTCCGGTCGGCGCCCTCCCGGCGTAGTTGAAGACTGGCGCAGCGACGAACGTGGGTCCGCGCTGGTGGACTTCGTCTTGGTGGGCGGGCTGCTCACCATGTTCTTCCTGGCCATCATCCAACTCGCGTTGGTCCTGCACGTCCGCAATACCCTTATTGATGCGGCCGCCTCGGGCGCACGCTATGGAACACTCGCGGACCGGGGCGCCGCAGATGCGCAGGAACGGGCTGCCAACCTGATAGGGACCGCGCTGAACGGCGAGTTCGCTCAGGACATCAGCACCGCCGAAGTGACGTTTGAGGGCATGCGGACGCTCGAAGTCACCATCAAGGCGCCCATGCCCGTCATCGGGCTCATCGGCCCACGGGAGCTTCTGGAGGTGAAGGGCCATGCCGCCATCCAGCCGTAACACTTTTTGTGCCTGCCCAAGGGTTTGGGCCCGTCTGAGAGACAGGTTCCGCGTGGCCCTTTCCACGGAACGCAGGGAAGAGGGGAGCGCCGTCGTCGAGTTCACGTTCCTGGCGCTGCTCGTGATGGTTCCTCTCGTGTATTTCATCATCACCGTCGGCCAGATCCAGGGCGGTTCGTTCGCGGTGGTGGGCGCCGCAGATCAGGCGGCGAAAGTATTCGTTGCCCAGCCGGATGCAGAATCCGGCCATGCCGCCGCGGAGCAGGCAGTTCTCATTGCCCTCGC
>JBDTQQ010000452.1:0-2970 GCA_039932075.1 Pseudarthrobacter sp.
AGTTCGGCCAGCGGATCGATCAAGTTCTTCGAGACCCTGCCGGCCGAACTGCAGGTGGACCCGCCCAGCCAGTCGACGACGATCCTGGCCTCCGACGGCAGTGTGATCGCCAGCCTCTTCGCGGAAAACCGCACCAAAGTTTCCCTCGACCAGATGTCGCCGTTCGTCAAGGACGCAGTCATCGCCATCGAGGACAGCCGTTTCTACGAGCACGGCGGCGTGGACACCACCGGCATCATGCGCGCCCTCGTCAGCACCGCGCGCGGCAACAAGCAGGGCGCGTCGACCATCACGCAGCAGTACGTCAACAACGTCATCAACTCCTCCCTCGAGGCAGAGGGCAAGAGCGACCAGGTCCTCCTCAACGGCGTCAACAAGGGCGTGGGCGACAAGCTCCGCGAAATGAAGCTGGCCATCGCGCTGGAGAAGAAGTTCACCAAGGAGCAGATCCTTGAGGGCTACCTGAACATCGTGTTCTTCAACCGGGACGCTTACGGCATCGAGGCCGCTTCCAAGTTCTTCTTCAGCACCACCGCCAAGAACCTGACCCTCCCGCAGGCCGCACTGCTGGCCGGCGTCGTGAACAGCCCGTCCTACTTCGACCCGATCGTCCACCCGGACAACGCCAAGGTCCGCCGTGACCTGGTGCTCCATTCCATGCTCAGCCAGGGCAAGATCAAGCAGGCCGACTACGACGCCGCCGTGGCCACTCCAGTGGAAACCAAGGTCACCCAGCCCCGCCAGGGCTGCGCGTACTCGACGACGGCACCCTACTTTTGCGACTACGTCCTGCACCTGCTGCTGAACAACCCGGCCTACGGCGCCGACGCCAACGAGCGGGAGCGCAAGGTGTTCCGCGGCGGCCTGACCATCAAGACCACGCTGGACCCGAAGGCCCAGGCGGTCGCCCAGGCCCAGGTCGACGCTTCGGCCGGCGCGAACCCGGACAAGTGGGGCGCCGCGCTGGTGTCCGTGCAGCCGGGATCGGGCAAGATCATCTCCATGGCGCAGAACACCGTCTGGTTCCCCGCCGACGGCAAGTTTGACCAGACCCAGAACTTCAACGTGGACAGCCAGGACGCGAAGGGCCAGGACCTGAACGGGCTGGGCGGTTTCCAGCCCGGCTCCACGATGAAGCCGTTCACGTTCGCGGAGTGGCTCAACGAGGGCAAGTCGATGAGCACGCAACTCAACGGCGCGGTGCGGCGATACCCGCAAAACTTCCCCTGGCGGAACACCTGCCCGGCGCCGACCGTCGGCTGGTATGACAGCACCAACGGCACCAAGGACCTGCAGAACGCCGAAGATGGCTACTACAAGTACATGTCCGTGCTGGACGGCCTGGCGAACTCCATCAACACCATGACCTTCGCCTCGGCGGCCCAGGTGGACCTGTGCGGCATCCAGAAGATCGTCGACGCCGTGGGCATCCACGGCGGCCTGCCGACGGCCGACGATCCCAACCCCAAGGTGCCGATGACCACCCTGGGCAACCTCATCGGTTCCACGCAGACGGCGCCCCTGACCATGGCCAGCGCCTTTGCCACCTTCGCGAACGACGGCAAGTACTGCGAGCCGATCGCCATCGCTTCCGTGACGGACCAGAGCGGCGCCCAGTTGCCGGCCCAGGCCACCAACTGCCGGGATGCCATCAAGCCCGAGGTGGCCCGCGGCGTCGCGTACGCCATGCAGGAAGTGCTCAACCGCGGCTCCGGCTCGCTCATCCAGCCACGGATTTCCACCCGGACGAGCTTCCCGGTCGCCGCCAAGACCGGTACCAACGACACGAACGGTTCCACCTGGGTGGTGGGCTACACCACCGGCCTGGCGACTGCGACCTGGTTTGGCGACCCGCTGGGCAACCAGGGACGTTTCGGCCAGAACGTGACCGTCAACGGCAAGTTCTACAAGGGCATCGACGGCTACATGATCGCCGGACCGCAGTTCTCCAACTACATGGCCCAGGTGGCGCCGGCCTACGGCACCAACGCGTTCCCGGCACCGCCGTCGAGCATGCTGGGCGTCGTTCCGGCGGCGCCGCGCCAGACAGTCCCGTCGGCTCCGGCGCAGGCACCGGCACCGACGCCCGCGCCCGCGCCCCTGCCGAGCACGCAGGCGTCGGTCCCCGCGGCGGCACCGAGCGCCGCGCCCCCGCAGGCTCCCTCCGCGCCCGCGGCGCCGTAGCCGATGACCGCCACAAACGCGCTGGCACGCCGCGCCCGGAGCATCGGGCGTGGCGTTGCCGTCACCGCCGCGCTGGGCGCCGCGGCCGGAACCGCGCTGACCGGCTACGGGCTCTGGGAGAAGAACCAGTTTGTCCTGCGCGAGGAAAACCTGCCGGTCCTGCCGGCCGGCTTCGGCCCGTTCCGGGTGCTGCACCTCTCCGACATCCACTTTGTGCCGGGACAGCGCCGGAAGGCCCGGTGGCTGGCCTCGCTGGCGGAACTGAACCCGGACCTGGTGGTGAACACCGGCGACAACCTCAGCCACGCCCAGGCGATCGAGCCCCTGCTGCAGGCCCTGCGTCCCCTGCTGGAGTTCCCAGGCGTCTTTGTTCCCGGGTCCAACGACTACTTCGGACCCCGGCCCAAGAACCCGGCCTCCTATCTGCTGGGGCCCTCCTCGCGGCAGAAAGACCCGGAGAAGCTGGACTGGCCGCGGCTGCGTTCGGCTTTCGGCATCTCCGGCTGGGTGGACCTGACCAACCGCTGCCAGTCCCTCGTGATCAAGGGCCTGCGCTGTGACTTCTCCGGCGTCGACGATCCACACCTGGGCCTGGAGCGGTACGCCGGCTGGCCCCGCGGCACCAGGGGCCAGGACGCGACGCCGCACCTGCGCGTCGCCGTCGCCCACGCCCCCTACCAGCGTGTGCTCGACCACTTCACCGAGGCCGGGGCCGACCTGCTGCTCGCCGGCCATACGCACGGCGGCCAGATCTGCCTCCCGGGATACGGGGCCCTCGTCGCCAAC
>JBDTQQ010000453.1:0-2965 GCA_039932075.1 Pseudarthrobacter sp.
TGACCGGCGGGCACATCCTGCTGGAAAGTGTTCCGGGGCTGGCGAAGACCACCGCTGCCCAGACCGTGGCCGAGGCCGTCAGTGCGGAGTTCCGGAGGATCCAGTGCACCCCGGACCTGCTGCCGAGCGACATCGTGGGAACGCAGATCTACGATGCCGCCAGGGGCACCTTCATCACGCAGTTGGGTCCGGTGCATGCCAACATCGTCCTGCTCGACGAAATCAACCGCTCCAGCGCCAAGACCCAAAGTGCCATGCTCGAAGCGATGCAGGAACGGCAGACGTCCATCGGCGGCCAGGAATACAAGCTGCCCTCGCCGTTCCTGGTGCTTGCCACCCAGAACCCGATCGAGCAGGAGGGCACGTACCAGCTGCCGGAGGCGCAGATGGACCGCTTTATGCTCAAGGACGTGTTGGATTATCCCTCTCCCGCCGAGGAAACGGAGATCCTCCGGCGGATTGATGCCGGGATCTTCACCGCCGAGCAGAAACCTGCCGCGGCTGCTTCCCTGGACGCCGTGGTGGGAGTGCAGGAACTGGTCCGCCGGATCTACATCGACCCCGCCATCATCAACTACATCGTGGGCCTGGTGTTTGTCACCCGCAACGCCGGGCAGTACATCGACCGCAGGCTGGCCGGGTTCATCGAATTCGGCGCCAGCCCCCGCGCCAGCATTGCCTTCAGCCAGGCCGCACGGGCCGTGGCGCTCCTCAACGGCAGGGACCATGTGATCCCGGAAGACGTGAAGTCCCTCGCCCACCGTGTCCTGCGGCACCGCCTGATTCTGGGGTTTGACGCAGTGGCCGAGCAGGTGCCGGTGGAGACGGTCATCGACGCCATCGTGGCCTCCGTCCAGACCCCCTGAGCCACCGGTGACCAGCCTCCTCCAGCGCGTGAAGTCGAAGATGGCCATCTTCGCCCACCGCAAAGCGCGCGGCATGCTCGACGGCGAATACGGTTCAGTCTTCCGGGGGCGAAGCCTCGACTTTGACGACCTCCGCGCCTACATCCCCGGTGACGACGTCCGGGACATCGACTGGAAGGCTTCCGCCCGGCACGGGTCACCGCTCATCAAACGGTATGTCGCCGTGCGGCGGCAGACCGTCCTGCTCGTGGCAGATACAGGCCGGAACATGGCGGCCGAAGCCCGCGACGGCGAACCCAAGAAGGGGCTCACCGGCATGGCGACGTGGTGGGCCTTGTCTGCGGAGACGCCAACGGCACGCGCTCCCTTCCTGCCAAAGCCGGGGAGGCACACCTGGAACGGCTCCTGCGGGAGATTGATTCGACCACCACCCTGGACTCGGGCCACAGCAGGATCGAGGCCCAACTGGAACACGTGGCCCGCACCGTCAAGGGCAGGTTCCTGCTGTTCGTCGTGGCTGACGAACTCGCTGCCGGCCCGGAGATCGAACAGTTGCTGCGCAGGCTGCGTGCCCAGCACGAAATCCTCTGGCTCACCATCCGCGACGCGGACCTTGCCGCAGAAGGCGGCGCCGTGCAGGACGCCTTCTGTGTGGCTGACTCCGCCGCGCTGATGGGGCACCTGGCCGCATCCCCGGCAATCACCGAAGCGTACGCAAAGGCAGCCGTGGAGCGGGACGCCGGCAGGCAGGCCATGTTCCGCCGCACCGGCATCACCGAAGGCCACGTGACCGGCAGCAGCACGGTGATGACGGAACTGTTCGCGCTCCTGGAAAGGCACCGGCGTGCAGCCTGATCCCGGCCTCATCGGGCCGCTCCAGTACAGCCAGGGCTGGATGTGGGCGGGCCTGGCACTGTTGGCAGCGGTCCTTGGCTGGTACTGCTTTGTATTCCTCAGCACCCGCCAACGGCGGCCGGCACCGCCAGCCCGGTTCACCGCGCCGTCGGACCTTCATGACCTCAAGGAGGCCTACCTGCAGCGGATCGACGCCGTGACTGCCGACGCCCACGCCGGGCTGCTGACGGCCCGCGAATCGCACCAGGAGCTGAGCCTGTTGGTGCGCAGGTTTGCCCGGGACGTCAGCGGGCTGGACGCGCCCAGGATGACCCTCGCGGAGCTGCACGTGCACCCGCTTCCCGGTATCGCCGAGGCGGTCAGCAGGATCTATCCCGGCGAGTTCGGTGTCGAGCCGCTGCCGCCACTCATGCAGTCGGCCGAGACGGCCCGGCAGGCGGTGTGGCAATGGAACTGATGTTCTGGTGGCTGATCCCGCTCGCGCTGCTCGTGGCGGCCGTGGCCCTCTGGCGGGCCTTCCGCCGAAACCCGCAGGCAAACGCACGACGCCGGCCGGTGGCCCATGCGGACCGTCTCACCGCGCTGCCCGAATACCAGGCTGCCCTCCGGCGCCACCGCCGCTGGCTTGCCGTGGCGGCGCTCGCGGCCGGTACGCTGCTGGTGTCCGCAGTGGCCGCAGCGGCGCGTCCGGTGGAGCTGACCACCATCCGGCCGGAGCAGCGGAACCGGGACATCATGCTGTGCCTGGACAGTTCCGGCTCGATGAGCAGCGCAGATGCTGCCGTGGTGGAGGTCTTTGGCGTCCTCGCGAAGGAGTTCGACGGCGAAAGGATCGGCCTCACCATCTTCGACAGCAGCGCAGTGCAGGTCTTTCCGCTGACTGATGACTACGAATACGTGCAGGAACAGCTCAAGTTTGCCAAGGGCGCCTTCGACGGCGACCCCGGCAGTGCGGGCTTCCTGGACGGCACCTGGAACGGCCGGGGATCCTCGCTGATCGGCGACGGCCTGGCATCCTGCGTCAACGGTTTCCCCGACGCAGGCGGCGCCGGTGCAGCGAGGCAGCGTTCGCGGTCGGTTGTCCTGGCCACGGACAACTACCTCTCCGGTGATCCGATCTTCACGCTGGAACAGGCAGGCGCCTTGGCGCAGGAGCGCGGCGTCCGGGTGTACGCGCTGAATCCCGGTGACTTCGACTACGGGCCCGGGCCCGGGCAGCCAGGGGCCCGGCTTCGCACAACCGC
>JBDTQQ010000454.1:0-2957 GCA_039932075.1 Pseudarthrobacter sp.
GTTGGTGGCTTTCAAATCGCACAGCATCACGTGCCAGCCCTCGAGCCGGACCTCAACGTGCGAGCGTGAAATGTCGCCGCTGGGGCTGGAAACCTGGACGAGCCGCGGCATCACGCCGCCCTGTACACGGGAAACGGAAGGCTGCCGACCGATCACCAGTGACTGGTCCAGGTCCACCAGTTCACCGGTGGAGACGCGCATCCTGCCCAGCCGTGGCCGGGCAACCTGGATGGCGTCCGGTGGCAGCGGTGAACCGCACGCGGCGCACTGGGCGTGGGTGGGCGGGTTGGCATGGCCGCGGTCGCAGACCAGGGCCAGGACCAGGGGTACGGCGCCGGATACCGGTTCCTGCACCGGCGCCGGGGCTGCGCCCATCCCGGCAAGGTCGCTCTTCATGATGGTCTGGCCGTCATGGTCTGCGTCGAACCCGTCGGGATCCACGGCTGGATCTGTGGCGGGGGCGGGCACTTGGGACAGGTTGAACGCCGGCGGAACCTGAGCGGCCGGCACGCTGCTCTCACCGGTCCGCCACGGGACCGAGTCAATGAGGCCGCCGCCGAGGCCCGGAGCCGGCAGGGCGGCCGAAGGAGGTGTGGCCGGCACAGGCGTGTCCGGCAGAGGTGTGTCCGGTTCAGCCGCGTGCGGCGACTCCGGAGTTTCCGGCCCGGCGCCAGTTTCAGCTGCTGCGGCGTGGGGTGCTGCGCCGGCGTCGGATTCTTCAGGCTCGTCCCGTACGGCGGCGTCCTCGATGTGGCGGATCACAGTCTTTTCCCACAGGTGGTCGTACGTGCCGGTCAGCTCATGGGCGGGCACCTGGTCGCCAGGGGATGCAGGCTCGACGTCCGGCGAAGGTTCGGCCTGGGCGTCCTGCCCCCGGTCAGCTGCCTCCGCGGCATAGTGGGAGTCATCGTCCATGAGCCCCAATACCGTCTCAGCCGAGACCTCGTGTTCCGTGGTTCCGCTGCTGCCGCTGTGCGGGCTGTCGGCGTCGGAACTGGCAGTTGAAGGCGCTTCAGCGTCCTGCACGACGGACGGTTCCGCTAACACAGCCGGTTCCGGTAACACGGCTGGCTCAGCGAACCCAGCCGGTTCCGGTGCAACGACGTCTTGTGCTTCAGCCGGAGCACCGGTCACTGCCACGGTCAGCGACTGCAGCAGGACCACGCCCTCGGTGAGCGGCAGGACAGTCCCGGGCTCGTTGCCGCCCGCGACGGTCAGGCGGTACCACTCGGGCAGGTCGAAGCGCCGCTCAGTCCAGGTGGTGACGTCCCGTCCGTTCAGCTCCACGGGGCCGCCGGGCAGCTGCACGGTCAGGTCAAGGTCACCGCGGAGGAAAACCCGCAGCGCGTCACGGAAATCCACGATGCCGAACGACGGGATCTTTGCCAGCGAAACACCGAAGCTGCTGGTGACCGCATGAAGAACCTCATGCACTTCGGGAGCGTCCTCGAGAAGATCCCAGAGCGACTGGACGAGGGCTGGCGGAGTCCCGGGTCCCAACAAGACGGCAGTTCGCGAGCGGAGGACGCCCAGCCAAGGGCCGGCGGTGTAGTTGGCGGTGGCCATCTTAGTGTTTCCCGCTTTCGCCTTGGTTCGCAGCCGCCTGGCTGGCGTCAACGATTTCTGCCCTGGGCAGCGTGACCTCCTCTTCCGCATCAGCGTTAGGCCGGGGGGCGGTAGTGGCAATGCCGGCGTCGTTCATCACGTTCTTGGCGTCAACCACTATGACAGTGACGTTGTCGCGGCCACCGTTGCGGAGGGCGGCCTGGATCAGGGCATCCACGGCGTCCTGGGGGTGGGCCACCGTGCTGAGGATTCGAAACATGTGATCGTCCGTCAGCTCGGCGTTAAGGCCGTCCGAGCAGATCATGATCCGGTCGCCTTCCTCGACGGGCAGCAGCCAGTAGTCCGCTTCCGTCTCGTCGCCGGTGCCCAGGGCCCGGGTGACCACGTGGCGGCGGGGATGGACAGTGGCCTGCTCGGGCGTGATTTCGCCGGCGTCCACGAGTTCCTGGACCTCCGAGTGGTCCACGCTGATCTGGGCGAAATGCCCTTGGCTCAGCCGGTACGTCCGGGAGTCGCCGATGTTAAGGACCAGCCAGTACGGCATCCCCATCTGCTCCACCACCACTGCGCCCGTCAGGGTGGTCCCGGCGCGGGCGCCGGTGGCTTCCCGGATGGAGCTGTCGGCGCGGAGCAGGTACTGCTGGAGCACCGCCGCCGTGACGCTGCGCTCCCCCGTGGTCAGCTGCGGCACGGCTGCCAGCGCACGGACGCACATGCCGCTGGCGATCTCCCCGGCTTCGTGCCCGCCCATGCCGTCCGCCACGGCGAAGACGGGGTCCGAGGCGATGAAGGAGTCTTCGTTGAGCTCCCGGCGCAGTCCGCGATCCGTGCCGTAGCCGTAGCTCAGGCTGAGGCCGGGACCGTTTTCTGCGTCGGGGGAATCATTGGCGGGCTGGGAATTCATGCCTGTCCTAGGTGGAAGGAGCGGTCACCAAAGTGGACAGTGGATCCCGGGTTGACAAAGGCGGGCACGCCCGGCTGCAGTGGCGTGCGCCGGCCGTCCGGCGTGGTGACGGCGCTGCCGTTGGTGGAATTGCGGTCCGTCACCCAGATGCCCGCACCGTCGGTCAGGAGGTGAAGGTGGGTCTTGGAAATCGAGCGGCCGGGGTCGGTGACGGCCAGGAGTTGGGCCTGCTGCTCCCCCGTCTGGCCCACGGGGTTCCGGCCTACCAGGACGCTGCGGTCGAGCTGGAAGTCCCGGCCGTCGTCGAGCTTGATCCGCAACACGGCGACGGGCGCGGCATAGGCCGCACCGCCGCGCATCTGCGTGCGGTCCAGGTCATCGTCAGGATGTGTTGCGCCGGGGGCGGGAACCGGAAGGGTTGCCGCAAGGGTTACTGGCGGGTGGAATACATTGTCAGCCGGCGGGGAGAACGACGGCGGCGCGTACG
>JBDTQQ010000455.1:0-2954 GCA_039932075.1 Pseudarthrobacter sp.
GGGAGCAACAGCACGTCGGCGTTCACCGCACCACGGCCTGCACGGCCCACCTGCTGGTAGTACGCCACCGGGGAGGACGGTGCGCCAAGGTGAACCACGAAGCCAAGGTCCGGTTTGTCGAAGCCCATGCCGAGTGCAGACGTGGCCACGAGCGCTTTGACCTGGTTGTCCTTCAGCAGCTGCTCGGCACGCTCCCGGTCCGCAGGATCGGTCCGGCCGGTGTAGGCCTGCACCTCGTGTCCTGCCTCAGCGAGGAGCCGCGCGGTGTCCTCCGCGGCTGAAACGGTCAGCGTGTAAATGATCCCGCTGCCGGGAAGATCGCCGAGGTGGGTCAAGAGCCAGCCCAGGCGTTGACGCGAGTCCGGGAGGGCGAGGACACCCAGCCGCAGGGAATCGCGGCCCAGGGTGCCGCGGATGGTCAGGACGCCGGCCCCGAGCTGTTCCTCGATATCGTGGACCACGCGCGAGTTGGCCGTGGCAGTGGTGGCCAGGACGGGAACCGAGTCCGGCAGTTGGGTGATCAGGTCCGCGATCCGCCGGTAATCCGGCCGGAAGTCGTGGCCCCAGTCGGAGATGCAGTGGGCCTCGTCAATGACCAGCAGGCCAGTGCGCCGGATGAGCTCCGGCAACTGGTTCTCACGGAAGGACGGGTTGGTTAGCCTCTCCGGCGATACCAGCAGGACGTCCACTTCATCCGCGGCAAGCTGTTCCCGCACGGTGTCCCATTCCAGCTGGTTCGCCGAGTTGATGGCCACGGCACGCACACCGGCGCGGGCGGCGGCGGCCACCTGGTCCCGCATCAGGGCAAGCAATGGCGAGACGATCAGTGTTGGTCCGGCGCCGCGCCGCCGGAGCAGCAGTGAAGCCACGAAGTACACAGCCGATTTTCCCCAACCGGTGCGCTGGACCACCAAAGCCCGCCGGCCGCCGTCGACCAGTGCCTCAATCGCTTCGAACTGGCCGTCATGGAATGCTGCTTCCGGATGCCCTACGAGTTCCCGGAGGACCTCCAGCGCCTGAATCTTGGTGGTGGACGGCGAATCGGGGGAAGCGGAAAGAAGGGCGGCGTTCTGGGTATCGACCATTGATTCAGTATCCCAGCCCCCACCGACACACAGATCCCCGGAGTTCCCTATGTGGACAACCCCACACGTCGGGCCACAACGATTCGGAGCCCCTCCGTCACAAGACCTGGCGCCCACTCTCCCTCAACAGGCTCCCGTGCACTTCCACGTAAGATAAGACCCGTGACTAGCGAACAGACAAAGACTTTTGACCTCTCGGCATCCTTCAAGGCCTACGACGTCCGTGGCATCGTGGGCGATTCCATCACCGCCGAAATTGTCGAAGCCGTAGGCGCCGCGTTCGTCGACGTCCTGGAACTCGAAGGACAGACCGTCCTGGTGGGCGGCGACATGCGCCCCTCCTCCCCTGAGTTCGCCAAGGCCTTTGCCGACGGCGCCGCCACCCGCGGTGCCAACGTTCAGCTCCTGGACCTCATCTCCACCGATGAGCTCTACTACGCTTGCGGCTCCCTCAACGCCGCCGGTGCCACGTTCACCGCCAGCCACAACCCCGCCGAGTACAACGGCATCAAGATGGCCAAGGCGGGCGCGCAGCCCATCTCCTCCGAATCGGGACTCAAGGAGATCCAGGCCCTTGCTGAGGAGTACCTGAACACCGGCCACATCCCGGCCGCTGCCACGCGCGGCCAGATCGGCGTCCACGATGTCCTGAAGGGCTATTCGGAGTACCTCCGCGAACTGGTGGACCTCTCCGGCTCCCGTCCGCTCAAGGTTGTAGTGGATGCCGGCAACGGCATGGCCGGCCTCACCACCCCCGCGGTCCTGGGCGACGCCCTCCTGCCGAAGCTGCCGTTCGAGATCATTCCCCTCTACTTCGAGCTGGACGGCTCCTTCCCCAACCACCCGGCCAACCCCCTCGAGCCGGAGAACCTGCGCGACCTGCAGGCCGCCGTCATCAAACACGGTGCGGACATCGGCCTGGCCTTCGACGGCGACGCCGACCGTTGCTTCGTCATCGATGAAAAGGGCGAGCCCGTTTCGCCGTCGGCCATTACGGGCATGGTGGCGCGCCGCGAAATCGCCCGCGCCCAGGAACAGGGTGAGGCGACACCCACCATCATCCACAACCTCCTCACCTCCCGTGCGGTGCCGGAATTGGTGGCGAACGACGGCGGACGCGCCGTCCGCACACGCGTTGGCCACTCCTTCATCAAGGCAGTCATGGCCGAGGAGGGTGCCGTCTTCGGCGGCGAGCACTCCGCACACTTCTACTTCCGGGACTTCTGGAACGCAGACACCGGGATGCTCGCGGCGATGCACGTCCTCGCAGCCCTCGGCGAGCAGGACGGCCCGCTGTCCGAGCTTGGCCGTGAGTACGAGCCCTATGTCTCCTCCGGTGAGATCAACTCCGAAATCGAGGACAAAGCGGGAGCCGTGGACCGGGTGAAGGCAGATTTTGCTGCCGAGGACATCATCGTGGACACCATGGACGGAAGCACGTTCACGGCCAATGACGGGAGCTACTGGTTCAACCTGCGCCCGTCCAACACTGAGCCGTTCCTCCGGCTCAACGTGGAGGCCACGGACCGGCTGCTGATGGAACGCGTGCGGGACCGCGTGCTGGCCAATGTCAGGCGCTAAGCCCCACGTGGCGCATGAGGCTGCGGACGGGCAGAGCGTTGGGGCTTCCTGGCGGGATTCCGTTCCGGAAGCCAGCGCCGCCGATCTGGAGAACCTGATGGGCACAGGACTTGGCGCCGCCCAGGAACAGCTTCAGCGCAACGGCGGGTTCCTTCCGTTTGCCCTGGTGGTGGAGAACGACGGCGAGGTCCGGCTCATGGCCGTTACCCCGGCGGACGCCGCAGAAGGCTCAGACGGCGACTTCGATGCCGATGCGATGATCAACGACCTCACTGAACTGCTGCGCCA
>JBDTQQ010000456.1:0-2947 GCA_039932075.1 Pseudarthrobacter sp.
ACTCGCGGATTTTCTCGCGGCCGACGTCGTACACCTCTGCGGCAGGGTAGCTGCGGCCCTGCAGGTCCGGATTGATAGTCATGGCCTCAAGCCTAATCGTTCCGGGCAGTACCCGAGGGGTCTTGCGCCAGGTTGATATGATGGATTCATCATCCCATCAAGTGACCTGTTGCAGGTTCACGGAGGAGCGCTCCCTATGTTGTCGCCCGCCCAAGCCCCGTTGTACGAGATCAAGGCCAACCTGTTCAAAGCGCTGGCACACCCCGCCAGGATCCGGATCCTTGAGCTGCTCGCTGCCGCTCCGGAAAACACCGCAGCCGTGAGCTACCTTCTTGCCGAAACAGGGCTGGAGGCCTCGCATCTGTCCCAGCACCTGGCCACACTGCGCAGGCACAAGGTGGTGACATCGGTGCGGAGCGCCAATGCGGTGACCTACAGACTGGCGCACCCGGGTATTTCGCAACTGTTGGCTATCGCCCGCACCTTCCTGCTGGACAACCTCGCCGACTCCAACGAACAGCTCCGGTTGGCCCAGCAACTGCCGGCCGGGCACTTGTCCGCGGAGTCGGCATCGTGAGCACCGAACTGCGCCGGAGTTCAACGGGGCTCACACGCTTCCTGCCGACCCGGGCAGACTATGCGGGTCTCCGGCAGTCCTGGCGGACGGACGTGTTCGCTGGGATCACGGTGGGGATCGTGGCGTTGCCGCTGGCTCTGGCGTTCGGGGTCAGCTCCGGAGTGGGCGCGGAGGCGGGACTCATCACGGCGATCGTGGCCGGTCTGGTTGCTGCCGTCATGGGCGGCTCCCACGTCCAAGTATCGGGCCCCACCGGGGCCATGGTGGTGGTGCTGGCGCCGGTGGTGGCGATGTACGGGACCGGCAGCGTGGCATTGGTGTCCTTGATGGCCGGGCTGATGGTGTGCGTTCTCGGCATCAGCGGCCTGGGGAAGGCGGTGGCCTTCATTCCCTGGCCGGTGGTGGAAGGCTTCACCTTGGGAATCGCGGCCATCATCTTCCTCCAGCAGGTGCCCCTCGCCACCGGCACGGCCGGGACACCGGGCCACAATACGTTGCTCGCAGCCATTGAAGCTGCATCCGGGGCTGCGGCGCCCACAGTCCTGCTGACCCTAGCGCTCGTGGCGGGGGTCGCCGTCGTGATGGTCCTGGTCCAGAAGTATTTCCGGGCACTGCCGGCGAGCCTGCTCGCGGTATTACTGGCGACGGCGGCTGCCGAACTTCTGCAGCTGGACGTGCCCCGGATCGGCGCGCTGCCGCACTCCCTGCCCTCCCCCTCGTTGCCCGCCATGGACCCGGCTTCCATTGGCGCCCTGGCGATGCCCGCCGTCGCCATCGCCGCCCTCGCGGCCATCGAATCTTTGCTGTCGGCCCGTGTTGCAGGCGGGATGGTTGGCCCGGACGGGACCCCGAGCGGGGCCTACAGCCCGGACCGGGAACTGACGGGCCAGGGCCTGGCCTCCATCGCCGCGGGTCTGTTCGGTGGAATGCCGGCCACGGGCGCCATCGCCAGGACCGCCGTGAATGTGCGCTCAGGCGCGAAGACCCGCCTGTCCGCTGTTGTACATGCCGTGGTGCTGCTGGGCATCGTCTATTTGGCTGCCGGGCTGGTGGGCAGCATTCCGCTCGCGGCCCTCGGCGGCGTGCTGATGGTCACTGCGGCGCGGATGGTGTCACGGCGCACGGTGTCCGCGATCCTGCGCTCAACGCGCTCCGATGCGGCGGTCTTCGTCCTCACGGCCATCATCACGGTGGCGTTTGACCTCATCGTGGCGATCCAGATCGGGCTGGCCGCGGCGGCACTTTTCACGCTGCGGAAATTCGCGTCCCTGAGCAGCGTGCAACGTGAAGAGATTGCCGGACCGTCGTCCGCAGGTGATGAACACATTGCCGTCTTCCGGCTGGATGGGGCCATGTTCTTCGGCGCCGCGGAACGCATCCTTCAGGAGATCAGCCAGGTCAGGGACGTCCAGGTGGCCATCATCAGGCTCTCCCAGTTACGGATGCTTGACGCCACGGGCGCGCACGCGCTCGTTGAGGTCATCTCCGCCTTGGAACTGCGCGGCATCACGGTGCTTCTGAAGGGAGTCCGGCCGGATCATCTTGCCTTGGTCACAAACGTCGGTGTGATCCGTTCGCTGCGCCACCATAAGCATCTTTTCGAGGACCTGCCGGCCGCCGTGGAGCACGCCCGCAGCCATGTGCGCCGGAACGCGGCGGCAGCTACCGCTTAAGGTTCTTCCGGATCGTCTGGCCCCGGACCACTATCCCCACGATGTGCAGGACCAGCCCCAGCCCGATGACCGGCAGGGAGGCGGTGGCCAGGCCCTGGTTTCCGGACGTATTGCCGATCAGGTTCAGGATGATTCCGACGCCGATCATCCCCATGGCACAGAACACGGTGACCTTGTAGGCGGTGGGCGCGGTTCTCCAGAATTCGTTCAGCACCGTGACAGTCTACCGAGCCTGGGTCTTGACCGCTGATGTCGCGAGGCCCGCCCTACCTCCTCCCCAGGCGCGGAGGACGTAAAGCGGGCTTCGCCACGGGCTCGATATAAACCTGGCGTCAGAGCGCCGGCTGCACCCCAAAGGCAATTGCGAGCTTCATGATCTTCTCGGCGCGGCCCAGGCGGGGCAGGTCCGAGCCGTCGCGGATGACGCGGCCGTTGGCTTCGAAGTCGGCCATGAAGTCCGTGGCCCAGGCAACGTCCGACGGCGTGGGGCTGATGACCTCGTTGATGACCGGGGTCTGGTCGATGGCCAGGCAGAGCTTACCCGTCATGCCCATCATGACCGTAATGCCGGTCTGCTCGCGCAGGATGGGGTGGTTGGTGCCGACGGTGGGGCCGTCGATGGGCCCCGGCAGGTTGCCCACGCGGCTGGCAACCACCAGTTTGGCACGGGGGTAGGCCATGGCCTCGGCGGTGGCGG
>JBDTQQ010000457.1:0-2935 GCA_039932075.1 Pseudarthrobacter sp.
CCGTCTCGAAGTCACAGCCGAGATCGCAGTCCTTGCCGAAGATCCCGAAGATGATTGTCAGCACGGCCGCAACCAGGCTGGCGCGCAGGAGGCCGGCCGCCACAGTGCGGGCGGTTGATGTCATGGTGGGGCCTCCTCTCATAGCGTCTGGAACCAGATCTTAACGAACCTCGGTGGGATTCAGTTTCACGCGCCGCAGCAGCTGGGCGTTAAGGGCCACCACGATGGTGGAGGCGGACATCAGCACGGCACCGGCAGCCGGAGAGAGCACCACGCCCGCGAAAGCCAGGACGCCCGCGGCCAGCGGGACGGACAGGACGTTGTAGCCGGTGGCCCACACGAGGTTCTGCCACATCTTGCGGTAGCTGGCACGCGAGAGATCCACCATGGACAGCACCGCGCGGGGGTCGTTTCCGGCCAGGACCACGCCCGCTGATTCCATGGCAACGTCGGTTCCGGCGCCGATGGCGATGCCCACTTCAGCCCGCGCGAGCGCAGGGGAGTCGTTGACGCCGTCGCCCACCATGGCCACCTTCAGCCCGCGGGCCTGGAGTTCAGCGACCTTCTTGTCCTTGTCCGCCGGGAGCACTTCGGCGAAGACTTCGTCGATACGCAGGTCCTCCGCCACAGCCTGGGCCACCTGGTGTGCGTCTCCGGTGATCATGGCCACCTTGATTCCCCGGTTCTGAAGGGCCGTCACGGCTTGCCGGGATTCGGGGCGGACGCTGTCTTCGAGGCTGACCGCACCCAGGACGGTGCCGCCGTCGATCACGTGCAGGACGGCCGCGCCGCGGTCCATCCATGCCCGCGTGGAACGTGCCAGTTCTTCAGGCTCGACGGCGCCCAGCTCGCGCAGGAGCGCCGGTCCGCCCACGTGAACGGTGCGTCCGTCCACACTGGCGCGGACGCCACGCCCGGTGAGGGACGAGAAGCCGGTGGCTTCGGGGACGGCCAGGTTGCGCTGGTGCGCGGCACGGACGATGGCCCGGGCCACGGGATGTTCGCTGTCGGACTCGACGGCGGCGGCCAGCGCCAGCAGCCGGTCAGTATCTGCGCCCCGAACGGAGGCGATGTCCTTCAAATCCGGTTCCCCGGTGGTGAGGGTGCCGGTTTTGTCGAAGAGGACCACATCGATGGTGCGCATGCGTTCCAGCGCCATCCGGTTCTTGATGAGAACTCCGGCCCGTGCGGCCTGTTCCGTGGAGATTGCGATGACCAGCGGGATGGCCAGGCCGAGGGCGTGCGGGCAGGCGATCACCAGGACGGTGACGGTGCGGGTGACGGCTTCCGGGACGCTGCCCAGCAGGGCCCAGACAATGAACGTGATGACGCCCGCACCGGCGGCGAAGTAGAACAGGAATGCTGCGGCGCGGTCAGCCAGTGCCTGTGCCTTGGACGAGGACGCCTGTGCTTCGGCAACCAGGCGCTGGATGCCGGCGAGGGCGGTGTTGTCGCCGACGGCGGTCACCCTGACCCTGATGGTGTTGTCCGTTGCCACCGTGCCGGCCACCACGGCGTCACCCGGGGCGCGGGGTACGGTTTTGGACTCGCCGGTGATCATGGATTCGTCCACCTCCGCCTGGCCGTCGACGACGGTTCCGTCGGCAGGCAGCCGCGCGCCGGAGCGGACCAGGACAATGTCCCCTTCGCGGAGTTCCGAGACGGGCACGGTCTCCGTGCCGTCGTCGGTGATGCGGTCTGCCTCATCCGGCAGGAGCGCGGCGAGGGCATCCAGGGCACCCTGCGCCGAGCCGAGGGCGCGCATTTCAATCCAGTGGCCCAGCAGCATGATGGCCACCAGCAGGGCCAGTTCCCACCAGAAGTCCAGGTCGAAGCCGCCGATTCCCAGAGTTGTGACCCAGGATGCCGCGAACGCTACTGTGATGGCCATGGCGATCAGGAGCATCATTCCGGGCTGGCGGTTCTTCAGCTCCTGGACGCCGCCCCTCAGGAACGGCTCGCCGCCGTAGAAGAAAATGACCGTTCCCAGGACGGCGGGGATCCAGGCCGAACCGGGGAACTCCGGCGGCATGTAGCCGAGCAGATGCCCCACCATGGGGCTGAAGTAAACAACGGGCACCGACAGGACCAGGGTGAGCCAGAAGCGGTTCTTGAACATGGCCGTGCTGTGGCCGGCGTGCTGGCCGTGGGTATGCATGGTGTGGTCGTCGTCGTGAGTTCCGTGCTGGCCGTGTCCCGCATGGTCTGGGCGCCCGGAATGCTCTGCCGATAGGCTCGCTACCGCCGAGCCCTGGCCCGCTACCGCCGAGCCCTGGCCCGGTACGGGCGTTGCGGGCTGGTGGCCGGAGTGGTCTTCGCCGTCGTGGTGAGTGTGGTGGTTTTCCATGATGCCCTTCTACGGGGGAAGTATTGCTACCTGCTGAAGCTGTACCCGGCGGCGGCGGCGGCGTCCCGGACGGACTCTTCGGTGTGGGGTCCGGAGACGGTAAGCCGGGAGCTACCACCCGGGACCAGGTCGACGGCGGCAGCAATCACCCCGTCCAGTGCCGTGACAGCGTTTCGAACGGTCTGGACGCAGTGCACGCACGTCAGGCCGGTGACGGAGTAGTCCGTCCCTTCGGCGTGTAGTGAGGGCCGTTTCGCGGAAGTGGTGGAGCAGCAGGCGCACCCCGCCTTTTCAGCAGCAACGATGGGAAGTTCGGTCCGGACCTGGGATGCACACATATCAGTTCTGTCCTTTGCAAGGGAGATGATGAGGTGCTGGGGTTGAACGGCTGTGACGGCCGGAAACACATCGGCCTGGACAAACCACTTCACTGGCAACACCTCGAAGATACCCCTAGGGGGTATCTTCGTCAAGCCGGATTTCCCCCGACCCGCCTTAACTGACATTATTTGCGTATGAATGCAGATACGAAGGCTTGTGAGCTGACACCGGACAGCCAGTACGTTGAGCTGGCGGTGGAAGTCTTCG
>JBDTQQ010000458.1:0-2934 GCA_039932075.1 Pseudarthrobacter sp.
CCGGCCCGGTGTCACCCAGGCAACCTCCGACTGGAACTTCCTGCGGATCTGCTCAATCGTGTCCGCGACCCGCAAGGGCTGGGCCGTGAGTGGAGCCCCAGCCGCGACCCGGATAGGAGCCACAGAGGTGCCGGGCGGCCCGATCATCCTCTACGCCGAGGAACCCCGCAGGGTCGCCACCCTGATCAACCATCCCGGTGCGGCCGCGGCCGACATCATCGTGCTGCCCTTCGACGGACACAGTGAAGCAGGTGCCTGGAACGATGAAGGTGTCATCTGGGCGGATCCGATTCAAATCATCCTGGACTGCTACGGCATGGCCGAGACCGCTGCACAGGCCGTTGAACTCACAAAAGACTGGGAGCCGGGCAATGACTGAGCCACCACGCTGGGGCGTCGGCTCCAACCAGTACAAGCAGCGCCGGGGCCGCCCCCGCCTCAACCAACCCGCCCCTGACCTGCTGAACACTGCCGCCACGGACCGGGAGCGGGAACTCGGCTTCGCATGGGACTCCGCCGCAATTCCTTGGCACTTAATGCCGGACATGGAAGTCCCCCGCGCTGTGGCCCGCTTCGAGGGTCAACTAGCCGGCCATGTCTGGGACGCCGCCGCGCTCGAAGGCAACCCCTATACACTCCCCGAGGTGCAGACCCTCCTTGAAGGCGTCACGGTCGGCGGACACCGGCTCAATGACGAGAAGCAGGTCCTGGCCCTCGCCGCATCCACCCGGATGCTTCACGACATGGTCCAGGCCGGCAGCTTCGAGCCCGTAAAAGAGGTTTCCGACCGGCTGCACGGCGTCGTGGCGCCCCACGAAGCGATCGAGGCCGGGCACTTCCGCGGCGAAGGATCCGTCCGCGGTGGAGGAACGGTTAATCTCGGTGAAGCCGGAACCTTTTATGCGACCGGCTGCGAAGATGGCGGGGAAGCGCTCAGGGACGAATACGACCGAGGCAGCGCTTACCTTTCGACGCTCCAGAACCCAGTGGAACGGGCCGTGGCGTACTTCTGCTTCGGCACCCGGCACCAATTCTACTTCGACGGCAACAAACGCACCTCCCGGCTGATGATGAACGGCATCCTGATGGGCTCGGGGCACGACGCGATTTCGATCCCGTTCAGCCGGCGGCTCGAATTCAATCAGCACCTCATCGCGCTGTACGCGGATGCAAATGCCACCCCGCTGATGGAGTTCATCATTGACTGCCGTCCGCCGGGCTGACCCCGTCCTTGCGGTGGGCGGCATGGAAATGCACGTCGCGGTTCTCCGCGATGCCCGACCTGGGCGGCGTAATGGCCTGCCCTGTCTCGCGCTGTGCCGGCTGCGAGGTGTCACCGGCCGCCAGTCCCGCGAGGGCCTACGAGGACAACGCCTGCCACCCGGGACACATCAGGCACCGCCAAAGCGTGGCCCTCTACACTGCCTGCGGTCTCCCTGGCCGACCCCGCCGCCTTACCCCGCCGAACCAACGAAAATTCCCACAAGCGGTCCCGCCGGCGCGGGCGGAGAGCGCCGTCGTCGTCGGCCAAAGGAAAACCCAAGTTCCGCCCGATAGCGTCTGCAGGATCGACTGCAGCGAGGTCTCCCGGCGTTCCGCGCCGGACGCTGCAAGAAATCGGGGGGACCGGTATGTCGAATCTTTTAGAACTGGACAGCGAAGCACCACCGGAGCCGGGCGCGCCGGAGCCGCCCGGGCGGCAGGGCCGCGGCGCGACCGCCAGGCTGAAGCGCCGCCGTCGGGCCCTATTGTTCGGCCTCCTGGCACTGGTGCTAGTGGTCCCCGGGTCGGTTGGCGCCTACCTTTACTCGCTGGCGCACGTCTTCGATTCCCACACCGTCACGCTCCAGGACGCGTTCCCGCCCGAAGCCGTCCGCATCCAGGCACCGGACGTCCCCGCCGGCGTAGCCACGGCCATGAACATCCTGGTGCTGGGCAGCGACAGCCGCGACACATCGGCCGGGGCGGGGGCCAAGGCCGCGGCCGGGACCCCCTCGAACCAGCGCTCGGACACCCTGATGCTGGTCCACATCCCAGCCGACCGCTCCCGGATCTACAGCATCTCGCTGATGCGGGACCTCTGGGTCACCATCCCGGACCATGGCGAGGCCAAGATCAACGCAGCCCTTGCCTACGGCGGTGTGCCGCTGGTGGTCCGGACCGTGGAATCCCTGCTCCAGCAGCGGATCGACCAGGTGGTCAGCATCGACTTCGCGGGATTCAAGGCACTCGTCGACGCCCTGGGCGGGGTCAAGGTGGACGTCAAGGTGCCGTTCACCGCCGTCAGAGCCACCAGCAGCTACGTCTTCAAGGAGGGGCCAAACACCCTGAACGGGGCCAAGGCGCTGGCCTTTGTCCGCGAGCGCTACGCCTTCGCCGACGGCGACTACCAGCGGGTGCGCAACCAGCAGTTACTCCTGAAGGCGGTCATGGCCAAGACCTTCGACACCGGCACCCTCCGAAACCCGGTCACGCTGCAGAAGGTGCTCAGCTCGGTTTCCCCCTATCTGAGCGTTGCGCCGGGACTGGACTCCGTGGAGGCCGGCCGCCTGGCGTTCAGCCTCCGGGATGTCCAGAGCCAGGATTCCGTCGCGTTCACCCTGCCCACCGCCGGAATCGGCACGTCTGCGGACGGACAGTCCATCGTCCTGCCGGACTGGGGTGCCATCGAGGAGATCAAGGCTGCACTGAGCGGGGATAGACTGGGCGACTATGCCGCAGCCAAGAGTCTCGGAAACGGAAACTAGGGGCGACGCCACGTCGTTGCCCATCCGGATCCTCACCGTCTGCACCGGCAACATCTGCCGCTCCCCCGTCGCCGAGCGCCTGCTCCAGGCCGGGCTGGAACAAGTGAAACCGGGCGCCTTCCGCGTGCGGAGCGCCGGGACGCGCGCCATGGTGGGGGACCCTGTCCAGCCGCTCTCGGCACGAATC
>JBDTQQ010000459.1:0-2915 GCA_039932075.1 Pseudarthrobacter sp.
ACAGTGGTCAGCTACGATCGCCGCGGGCGCGGTGACAGCACGAACACGCCGCCCTATGCCGTCGACCGCGAAGTCGAAGACCTGCAAGCACTCGCGGCCGCAGCGGACGGCCCCGTGCATCTGTATGGACACTCCTCGGGAGGGATTCTGTCCCTGGAGGCGGCTGCGGCAGGTTTCCCGGTCGGGAAGATTGCCGTCTACGAACCGCCCTATCTGACCGGCGGAGGTGATGACTGGCAGGCTTTCGTGGACAAAGTAGGTTCCCTGGCGGACAGGGGCCACGGGGACGAAGCAGTCGAGCAATTCATCCGGCACACTGGTGCCGGCTTTGACCCCGGAATGACGCGGGCGCCCTGGTGGCCCGCATTGGTGTCCCTGGCGCCCACGTTGCCCTACGACCTGACGCTCGCGGCCGACGGCGGTGTGCCAGCGGACCGGTTTGCGGGCATCGCCGCACCCGTCCTTGCCCTGTATGGTGGCGCCAGTGCTTCCTGGGCAGCCGCCTCGGCCACCGCGGTGGCCTCTGCCGTGCAGGACGGGCGGAAGGACGTCATCGACGGCCAGGACCACGCGGTGGCGCCCGACGCCGTCGCCCCGGTTCTGCTGGAATTCTTCCGCTGACGCCACTCAAAGCTCGCGAACAAGATCCGCGTCCGTCCCTGTGCGCTGCGCCACAGCTGGCGACGCGGATGAGGCGCGTACTTTAAAACGCCGACAATGCCCGTTCGTCGTTCTGGCCGCAATGAGGTGGCGCCTGAAGCAGAGCGGGCCGGAAGCTCGCAGGAGATGGGACTGCCGCGCCCGGAGGGGCGCGGCAGTATCTGGACGGTGGCCGCGAAGTGGGCAATAGGAGGTGTGGACAGTGTCGGCACTTTGGGCTTCGGTCGCGTTCGAACTGGCGGCGGACTGGTCCGGATTGGCGATATCTTCGGGGGAGTGGCGGGTTTTCAGGGCCTGGAGTCCGGTTCCAGTCCCACCCCGGGCACGGTGTTTCCGCAGGTCAGGCACCCTTTGGGGGGCCCTTTTATTGGTGGCCGGTCAGTTGTCGGGTTCGAGCGTGGCGGCCGCGACACCGACCACATCGATCTCTACCAGGTCCACCGGCCCAGCCTTGACACGGCTGTGGGGGAGACCCTCGGCGCACTCACCGACCTCGTCCGCCAAGGCAAGGCAGGGCTAATGCAAAGTCGTGGGGTGGGTCCGGTGGCCTGGCGGTCGCACGCGCCCGGTGGGTTGCTTTTAATGCAGGGGAACTCCTGTTAAACAGGTGTTATGTCGCAGGACATCGGTGACAGTTCTGCCTCAGCACATCGGTGACAGATCCGCTGGTTTTGGTGGTGACACTTCTCAGCGGTGTTAGCGGATTTGGCCGTCCCGAGGCGGTGGCAAAGAATGCTGGGTGAATAAGAATGAGCCTGTCAATGCCCGTATCCGCCTTGCGATCGCTCAGTGGCCCGATGACGCACCACGCGGTGCGGTCACCACGTTCTGTGCTGAGCACGGCATCACCCGTAAGACTTTCTATGCGATCCGGGGCAGGGCACGCGATGAGGGTCAGGCCGCAGCCTTGGAGCCACGCTCACGCCGCCCGAAAACCTCGCCCACCCAGCTGTCCGAGGACCTCAAGCAAGAGGCGCTGAAGGTGCGTGCTGCCCTGGAATCGTCAGGGCTGGATCACGGGCCGATCAGTGTGCACGACAAAATGGTTTCCCTGGGGCTGGGCGCCCCGTCCCCGGCCTCGCTGGTACGGATCTTTCGGGAGAAGAACGTGGCCAGGGCCGAGCCGAAGAAGAAACCCCGGGCCGCGTACCGCAGGTTCGTCTACCCGGCACCAAACGCGTGCTGGCAACTGGACGCCACCGAATACGTGCTCACCGGTGGGCGCAAGTGCGTGATCTTCCAACTGCAAGATGACCATTCACGCCTCGCGGTCGCCTCCCACGTAGCCGGCGGTGAAACCAGCGAGGCGGCCCTGGCGGTCGTGGCCAAGGGCATCGGAACCCATGGGGTGCCGCAACGGCTGCTGACCGATAACGGGATGGCGCTCAATCCCTCACGTCGTGGATGGGAGGGCCAGCTGGTCACCTATGTGTCCTCGCTCGGGGTCGAGGCGATCACCGGAAAGCCGTATAAACCGACCACGCAGGGGAAGAACGAGCGGTTTCATCAGACCCTGTTCCGGTGGCTGGACAAGCAGCCTCTTGCCCATACCCACGAAGAGCTCCAGGCCCAGGTCGACCGGTTTGACCTGATTTATAACAACGAAAGGCCGCATCAAGGATTGCCGGGGCGTATTACCCCGCAGCAGTCGTGGGGTGCTACCGCTGTCGCTGAAGCGCCCCGGCCGAAACCCTTGCCGGTTCTTCCTGAACCGCAGGTGCCGGGGCCGGTGACTAAACCTCCGAGCGCCACCGAACCAGTGGTGGTGGACGTTCGTGCGGAAGCAGCGGAGCGCACCACGACAGGGCTGCGGGCTCAAACACCTCCCGAGATCGACGCGTCAGAGAAAATCAGCGGCAGCATCGCCCACCCGGCAGCCACTGGTAGCCAGAAGCTACGGGTCTATCCCAACGGCGTGGTCAGTATCGGCAGGACCCTGTTCTCGGTGACCAAGCGGATGGGCGGACGAATCGTCATTGCCGTCTGGGACGTTGACGGTGTCGTGTTCGCCAGTGCCGAGGGTGAGGTCATCGCAGAGTACTTGTGGCCGCCCGAAGGAACCGCATACGTCGGGATGAGCAAGGCTCGCACCCGCTTCCGCCGATAGGACGTGACAAGGAGAACTGTCACCGATGACCAGAGACATCAAGTGTCACTCATGTGCTGAGGCAGAACTGTCACCAGTGTCCCGAGACATCACACTCCTGTTAAACAGGTGATTGTCGAGATCACTATTTACCAGGAGTTCCTTCATG
>JBDTQQ010000460.1:0-2914 GCA_039932075.1 Pseudarthrobacter sp.
GGGAGGGAGCTCATGCCAGGATCCAAACTTGCCATAGTGGGAGCCGGAAGCGTGGGGAGCTCGCTGGCCTACGCGGCCCTGATCCGGGGCTCCGCCAGCAACGTCGCACTGTTTGACGTCAATGCCCTCAAAGCGGAGGCTGAGGTCCTGGACCTCGCGCACGGCACCCAGTTCGCCGCGGCGGCGGCAAGTGTCACGGGAGGCGGCGACGTCGCCGTGACTGAAGGCGCCGACGTCGTGGTTATCACGGCCGGGGCAAAGCAGGCCCCTGGCCAGACGCGGCTGGACCTCGCCGAGACTAACGTCCGCATCCTCGAACAGCTCATGCCGCAGCTGCTGCAGCACGCCCCGGACGCGGTCTATGTCCTGGTCACCAACCCCTGCGACGTACTCACCGTAGCGGCCCAGAAGATTTCCGGGCTGCCACCGGGACGCGTCTTTTCCTCCGGCACCGTGCTGGACACGTCGCGGCTGCGATGGCTGCTGGCCCGGCGCGCCGGTGTCGCCGTGGCCAGCGTGCACGCCAGCATGGTGGGCGAGCACGGCGATACTGAGTTTCCGGTGTGGTCAGGCGCCACGATCGGGCCGGTCCCCATCCGTGGCTGGGAAGAAGAAGGCCAACGGGTGTTCACCCCGGACTACCTCGATGAGACCGCCCGCGAAGTGACACAGGCTGCGTAGAAGGTCGTCGCCGGCAAGGGAGCAACCAACTACGCCATCGGCCTGTCCGGGGCACGGATCGTGGAGGCCCTCCTCCGTGACGAGAACGCGGTGCTCCCTGTTTCCACCGTGCTCGACGGCCCCTACGGAATCACCGGAGTGGCCTTGTCCCTCCCCAGCGTCGTGGGCCGCGGCGGGGTGCACCGCATCCTTCACACGCCCATGAACGACGGCGAACTGGCCGCCCTTCAGCACTCCGCAGACACACTGCGGACCAGCCTGGCCACCTTGGGGATCTAGCTGACGAAACGGCAAATAAACTCCCCCTTCCACATGGCAACGTCTTCCTCTTGACGGGCATCATGCCCGGGTCTAGCGTCAGGCTCATCCTGCTGTTTCAACGGCGAAACCGAGTTAAGGAGCATTGGCATCATGCCGGAATTCATGGATGTTCATCGCAACATGGTTGGAATTACTCAGGAAGGCCTTCGGGAGGCCCACGACGCCGATCTGGCCATCCAAAGCGACGAGAAGGTTGACTTCAAATCTGCGTGGGCCGATCCCGAGTCGGGCCTCGTTTACTGCTTGTCGGAGGCCCCGTCAGCGGATGCTGTACGGCGCATCCATGAGCGCGCAGGGCACCCGGCGGATGAGGTCCATCCCGTTCCCGTCAAGGTCTGACCCAGCGAGAGTCCGAGGGCGGCAACCCGGTTCCGTTCGCTCAAAACCGGGTTGCCGCCGTCGTCCGCTTCCATTCTTAAAGCAGCTAGTGGCCGGGCGACGCCGGGCTGTAGTTCCGAACCAGTGACGTAACGCAACGCTCCCGCAACCTTCGCCGCGGGCAGATCGCTTATGCTCAGCAGAGCGCCTCAGGGCGCTGCACTGTGCACTTTACGACCTGCAGTTCAACGACGAACCACCCGGGAGACACGGCATGACCAACTGGCGGATCAGGGATTTCCATTCAGCGGACCTGGACGGGATCCTGCACCTCTGGGAGACCCTCAAGGCCTCCAACGTGGAGCCCGTCTATGCCCTCTCCGAGGTCCTCGCGTCGTGCGAGAAGGACCATGCCGTGGTGGCGGTGCAGGGCGACATGGTGGTGGGCGCCGCCGTCGGACGTGCCGCACACGATCAGGGCTGGATAGTTTTCCTGGCCACGCTGCCTGAGTACCGGGGCCGGGGAATCGGCACATCCCTCCTCGCCGCCGTCGAAAATCGCATGGCCCCGCACGGGCTCAACAAGCTTTCGGCGCTGATGCCTGAGGCTGAGACCCGGGTGGAGGCGTTCCTTAGCCGTGGCTTCGCACTTAAGAAGAACCTGCGCTACTTCGAGCGGACCATCCCCGTGCAACGCCAGGAACTCGGGGCGCTGGGACAGCTGGGTGGCCGGATCCTGGCGCGGGACCTGTGGGAAAACGTGGCTGGCATGCGCAAGGAGAAGGAGCTGCTGGAACGGCGCCTGGTCCTGCCCCTCGCGGAGGCCGATCTCGCCGACGAATACGGTGTGGTGCCGCCGCGCGCCGTGGTGTTGTTTGGTCCTCCGGGAACCGGCAAAACGACCTTTGCGAAGGCCATCGCGTCCCGGCTCGAGTGGCCGTTCGTGGAGGTTTTCCCGTCGCGGCTGGCCTCCGACCCCAAGGGCCTTGCCGGCGCGTTGCGTGAGACGTTCCTGGAGATTGCCGAGCTGGAGCACTGCGTGGTGTTTATCGACGAAGTGGAGGAGATCGCCTCCCAGCGTTCGGGCGAACCGCCGTCGCCGCTGCAGGGCGTCACCAATGAGCTGCTCAAAATCATCCCGGCGTTCCGTGAACAGCCCGGCCGCCTGCTGGTCTGCGCCACCAACTTCATCCGGGCGCTGGACACCGCGTTCCTGCGACACGGCCGGTTCGACTACGTCATCCCCATCGGTCTCCCAGACCGCCAAGCCCGCGGAGCCATGTGGCAGCGCTTCATCCCGGCCGCCGTGGTGGACGACGTCGATGTGGAACTCCTGGTGGAGCGGACCGAGGGGTTCTCGCCCGCGGACATTGAGTACGCCGCCCGCAGCGCCTCCCAGCGTGCGCTGGAAAAGGCCGTGTACGACGACGGCGGTGCGGCTTCCGGCGGCAGCGTTTCAGTTCGTGAGGCGGTTCGGAAGGGACCCTCGACAGAGGACTACCTGGACGCCATCGGGGAGACGCGGACCACGGTCAGCGACGAGGTCCACCAAGACTTCCTCGAGGACATCGACTCCCTGGGACGGGTTTAGGCC
>JBDTQQ010000461.1:0-2900 GCA_039932075.1 Pseudarthrobacter sp.
GAACCAAGATCGGTCAACACCACCACGCCGTCGCCGCCGGCGGCCTGGTCCAGGGCGGACATAACCTTCTCCAGGCTTGTTCCAATCCTGCCGTCCGAAGTGCCCCCGGCTGCGATCATCACAACGTCAGGCGCCATCTGCGCGGCAAGTTGCACGGCGCCGTCGGCGATCTTTTCGCTATGGGACACCACCACCAGGCGGACCGTCATGCAGCCGCCCCGACCGCGGCCCGGAGGATCAGGGCGCTGGAAGCAGCGCCCGGGTCGCGATGGCCGGCACTCCGCTCCCCCAGATAGCTGGCACGGCCTTTGCGGGCCACGAGCGGGTCCGTTGCCACCGCGCCTGCTTCGGCGGCCTCGGCTGCAGCCACCAGCACGGCCAGGACGTTGCCCGTCCCGTGCGCGGCGGCGGCCTGGGCGGCCTCGGCGGCAGGGGTCCAGGCGTCCACCATGGTCTTGTCACCGGACTCGGCCTTGCCCCTGGCAACGATGCCGTCGCGGGCGGCTACCAGAGCAGTGGCGAGCCCCGCCGGATCAACTTCGAGGGCGTCGCCGAAGGCGGTGGAGGCCCGCAGGAAGGCTGTGCCGTATAGCGGGCCCGCGGCGCCGCCCACCTTGGACATCAGGGTCATGGCCGTTAGTTTCAGGGCCGCGCCGGGTGTCTCCGGCGGCGTCTCTGCGAGTTTCTCCAGCACGGCCTGGAATCCACGGTCCATATTCTCGCCGTGGTCCGAGTCGCCAATTGGACGGTCCAGTTCAATGAGCCACGCCCTGTTTTCGGCCATCGCCTCGGCGCACATGGTCAGCCATTTGACGGCCCATTTCACATCGAGCAGCATCCTCACACGCCCCAGCGCAGCGCGGCCGTGTGAACGGGGGCGTCCCACAGCTGCGTCAGCTCATCATCGAGCCGGAGCACCGAGATGGAGCAGCCCTGCATTTCCAGGGCCGTGATGTAATTTCCCACCAGTGAGCGCTCCACGGTGGCTCCCCGCTCGGCAAGCACCTGCGCCGCGCGGCGGTAGACGATGTACAACTCGCTCAGTGGCGTACCGCCCATCCCATTGACGAAGAGCAGGACTTTATCACCACTGGCAATGCCAAGGTCGCTGAGGACAGGCTCCAGCAGCCTGTCAGTGATGCCGTCCGCATTCTCCATCGGGATCTTGTGCCGGCCGGGTTCGCCGTGGATCCCGATGCCGATTTCAATCTCGTTGTCTGCCAGTTCGAAGCTCGGCACCCCGGCGTGCGGCACCGTGCACGCCGAGAGCGCGACGCCCATGGTGCGGACGTTGCTGTTAACGCGGGCACCGATTGCGGCCACGGCATCGAGGGTGTCGCCCCGTTCAGCGGCGGCGCCGGCGATCTTCTCCACGAGGACAGTTCCGCCCACTCCGCGGCGTCCGGCGGTGTACAGCGAATCCTCCACGGCGACGTCGTCGTTGACCAGGACGGTGCGGACCTCCACACCCTCGGCCTGGGCCAGTTCGGCGGCCGTCTCGAAGTTCAGGACATCGCCGGTGTAGTTCTTCACGATATGGACGACGCCGGCACCCGAGTTAACGGCGAGGGTCGCCGGAAGGATCTGGTCCGGCGTGGGTGAGGTGAACACCGCCCCCGGCACGGCGGCGTCGAGCATTCCCCGCCCGACATAACCGGCGTGCAGCGGTTCATGGCCACTGCCGCCGCCCGAAAGGAGCCCGACTTTTCCTGGCACAGGCGCGTCTTTGCGCGTGACGTACTTAGGATCGGCGCTGACCGTGACAAGGTCGGCATGGGCGAGGCCGAAGCCTTCCACAGACTCGTCGACTACGGAACGTGGATCATTGATGAGCTTTTTCATGGCAGAACTCCTGGGTGTGGGCTCGTGCTAGAGGATTGCACTCTGACCCTACTACCGCGGCATGGAACTCGGGTAGCCTCCGGCCTCGGGGCATAGGTAAGGGACAGCCCCCAATGACTGTCCCTTACCGGCAGGCCCCAAACTGCGGCCCGCTCAGTTTATCCATCAACTCGACTAAAGCCAAGGGCCTTGGCGGACATGACGCTGGACGACGATGGCGGCCGGGTATGGCGGGAGTTGCAGAATGGCGTGTGTTTATGGCCTTTAGAGGAACTTGATCATGCGCGTGTTACCCAGGGTGTTTGGCTTGACCCGCGCCAGGTCCAGGAATTCGGCGACGCCTTCGTCGTGGGAGCGGAGCAGTTCGGAGTAGACCGCCGGGTCCACCGCGGACTGGTCCGCCATCACCTCAAAGCCGTGGCGCTTAAAGAAGTCCACTTCGAAGGTGAGGCAGAAGACACGCGCTACACCGAGCGCCCGCGCCTCCTCGAGCAGGCTTTCCACCAGCACGTGGCCCACGCCTTTGCCGCGCCAGGCGTCGGAGGCAGCAAGGGTACGCACCTCCGCCAGGTCTTCCCACATCACGTGCAGGGCACCGCAGCCGATGATTTCGCCGTCGGCCGACTCGGCAATCCGGAACTCCTGCAGGCTCTCGTAATAGGCAACCGTCTCCTTGGCCATCAGGATCCGTTGTTCCGCCAGCGGTGCCACCAGTCTCTTGATAGCGGATACATCGCTGGTGCGGGCAGGACGGATGTGGAAGGAGTCAGTCACAGGTCAATCCTAGCCAGACGCCTTGGTGGTTGCGTTCCGGGCTCAAACCACCGCTCACGCGAAAGCCCCGCCGCTCCTAGCGGAGTGGCGGGGCTTCGGTTTGGTGCTTAGACGCTGGGGGCGATCTCCGGGATGCGCGGCTTGGCGTTGCCGGCGAAGGTGAACTTGGCGTCGTCGCCTTCGCCGTCCACATCCACCACAACGATGTCGCCGGCGCGGAGCTCGCCGAACAGGATCTTCTCGGAGAGCTGGTCCTCGATCTCGCGCTGGATGGTGCGGCGCAG
>JBDTQQ010000462.1:0-2899 GCA_039932075.1 Pseudarthrobacter sp.
CCATGCGCATGCCATCATCTTGGCACTTTGTGATGTCCCTCTCAGCTAAGGGTAGCCTTACCAGGTTTTTTGTTTCGTTGCCGGCGGGGAAGGGTGCCCAGCGGCGCCGAACGCCGGGCCGACCACCTTCGTCATAATCCTGTTACCAGTCATGACGCCTTCCTAGACTGAACGCACATGTGCAGTGCCACACCTCGTCAAAGGAGCCCTGAATGTCGAACGCATGGTCTTTCGAAACCCGCCAGATCCACGCTGGACAGGAGCCGGACAGCGCTACCGGCGCCCGCGCACTGCCGATCTACCAGACGACGTCGTTCGTCTTCCCCAGCGCGGAAAGCGCCGCCAACCGGTTCGCCCTCGCAGAACTCGCACCGATCTATACCCGCATCGGCAACCCCACGCAGGATGCCGTGGAACAGCGGATCGCCAGCCTGGAGGGCGGGCTCGGGGCCCTGCTGCTGAGTTCGGGACAGGCAGCGGAAACCTTCGCCATCCTTAACATCGCCGAAGCCGGGGACCATGTGGTGGCCAGCCCGAGCCTCTACGGCGGAACGTATAACCTCCTGGCGCACACCCTGAAGAAGTTCGGAATCTCTGTCACGTTCGTGGCCGACCCGGACAACCTGGAACAGTGGCGGGACGCCGTGCAGCCTAACACCAAGCTCTTTTTCGCCGAGGTGGTGTCCAACCCGCGCCAGGACGTGCTGGACATCGAAGGCGTGTCGAAGGCGGCGCACGAGGCCGGTGTGCCGCTGATCGTGGACAACACCCTGTCCACGCCGTACCTGATCCGCCCGCTGGAATGGGGGGCGGACATCGTGGTCCACTCCGCCACCAAGTACCTGGGCGGCCACGGCTCCGCCATCGCCGGCGTGATCGTGGACTCGGGCAATTTCGACTTCGGCAAGGACCCTGAGCGGTTCCCCGGCTTCAACACCCCGGATCCGACGTACAACGGTCTGGTCTACGCCCGGGACCTTGGCTCGGACGGAGCGCTCGGCGCCAACCTTTCCTACATCCTGAAGGCCCGCGTCCAGCTGCTTCGTGACCTTGGCTCAGCAGTGTCCCCTTTCAACGCCTTCCTGATTGCCCAGGGGCTGGAGACGCTGAGCCTCAGAGTGGAACGGCACGTGGCGAACGCCGTCGAAGTGGCGCGCTGGCTTGAAGCGCGGGACGACGTCGAATCGGTCGCCTATGCGGGCCTTCCATCCAGCCGCTGGTACGAGCGTGGCCGTAAATACGGTCCCAAAGGCACCGGTGCCGTGGTCGGGTTCAACCTGGCCGGCGGGGCAGAGGCAGGCAAGCGCTTCGTGGACGCATTGGAGCTCCACTCTCACGTGGCGAACATCGGCGATGTCCGTTCGCTGGTCATCCACCCGGCGTCCACCACGCACAGCCAGCTCTCGACCGAGCAGCAGGCCATCGCCGGCGTAACGCCGGGGCTGGTCCGTCTTTCCGTGGGCCTCGAGCACATCGATGACATCATCGCCGACCTCGAAGCCGGGTTCCGGGCAGCCAAAGGTGCGGAAGAGGCCGCCGGAACGGGGCAGGTCACAGCGGGTAACCAGCAGTAAGCCGCCTCGCGAGTCAACTCCGTGAAGTCATAACTGGTCACACGCTTAGCCATAGCCGGGGCTGTTTCGTACACTCAAATCAGGTCATGAGTGCCAGCGACAGCCCCGGCTTGCTGGCCGGCAACCCTCTTCCGTGGTGGGGTGCCCCGGGTGAGGACCTGGCCAGCCGGCCAATTGACGGCGGGCAAGCGCGTAGAAGAGGTCCTTTCCATGACGATCACCATCTCCCGAACGGCAGCTCCCGGAAACGGCGTGGTCCGTTATGCCACCATCGGCGGCCTGGAGCTTGAAGCCGGCGGTTACCTGCCGGACGTCACCTTGGCGTATGAAACGTGGGGCACCCTGAACGCGGACGGCTCCAACGCTGTCCTGATTGAGCATGCCCTGACCGGCAGCACCCATGTGACGCGCGGCGACACTGACGAGCCCGGCTGGTGGGAGCAGTTGGCCGGACCGGGCGCGCCCGTGGACACGGACCGCTTCTTTGTGGTTTCCATCAACATTGTCGGCGGCTGCTACGGTTCCACCGGCCCGTCGTCGGAAGCCCCGGACGGAAAGCCGTGGGGATCCCGGTTTCCGCTGGTGACCCTGCGCGACACAACGGCGGCCGAGGCCCGGCTGGCGGACCAGCTGGGCATCCGCAGCTGGTTTGCGGTGCTGGGCGGCTCAATGGGTGGGGCGCGCGCCCTGGAGTGGGCGGTCAGCTTCCCGGAGCGGGTGCAGCGCTGCGCTGTCATTTCCGTGGGGGCCGCGAGCACGGCTGAACAGATCGCCTTCGCACAGGCGCAGACCCTCGCCATCCGGCAGGACACCAACTTCAACGACGGCGACTATTACGGCGGACCGCTGCCTGAGGACGGCCTGGCACTGGCGAGGCGCATAGCGCACATCACGTACCGCTCTGCGGAGGAATTCGACGGCCGCTTCGGACGCGCGGCACAGGTCCCCGAATCGCCGCTTAAGGCCGCGGCGCTGGGGGAGCGAGGCCGATACCAGGTGGAAAGCTACCTGGACTACCAGGGCAGGAAACTGGTGAGCAGGTTCGACGCGAACAGCTACATCGCCATCACCGACGCTTTGATGAGCCACGATGTCACGCGCGGACGGGGCTCACTTGACGAGGCCCTCGGCCGCGCCACCGCCAGGTTCTTTGTGGCCGCCGTGGACAGCGACCGGCTCTACTTCCCGTCGCAGTCCCGCGAGCTGGCCGACGCGCTGCCCGGGGACGTTGATGTGCATGTCATCGAGGCTCCGATCGGCCACGACGGTTTCCTGACCGAGATCGGACAGCTCGGCAGCCAGTTGCGGAGCACGTTCCTGGTCTA
>JBDTQQ010000463.1:0-2896 GCA_039932075.1 Pseudarthrobacter sp.
AGGACCATCATGCCCACCAGGATCTTCTTGCGGCCGATGATGTCGCTCAGGCGGGGCAGGAAGAGGGAGAAGAGTGCGGCAGCGGTGAAGAACCAGGTCTGGGACAGCCCGATGGTGGCCTGGTCAGTGTTGAGCTCCTCGCCCATGGTGACCAGGGCGGGGCTGAGCATGGAGGCGTTGAGCTGGAAGGCGACGCAGGCGGCGAGCAGGGCCACCATGAGGGCGGTGACGTTGGCGGTCTTGGTGTTTGTCATGGTGGTCATTACTTGACCCCTCCGGTGGTGAGGTGCGCACGTTCTCCGCGTTCGACGTCGGACGCGTTGCCGTTGGTGATTGGCTCACCGGTGCCCGGCTCCCCGGCGTCGGGCTCTCCGATCCGGACGAGGGCGTCCGTGACGAGGTCCCAGAACTTCTTGTGGTCCAGGTCAACGGCCACGGAGGTGTTGCAGTCCTCGGGTGCGGGGGCGCGGAAGTCGGCCACGGTCATGCCGAGCGTCAGTTTGCCCTGCAGCTCGATGTCCACGGGAACCTTGCGGGTGCTGACGATGCTGGGATCGATGACGTAGGCCACGGCGCAGGGATCGTGGACCGGCGGGTAGTCGAAGCCCTGGGCGTCCTTGTAGGTCTTGGTGAAGAACTCCATCAGTTCCAGCACGAATTTGGCCGGCCCGGTGCCCACGGCGGCGATGTTTTCGACCACCTCGGGGGTGGCCAGCGCCTGATGCGTGAGGTCCAGGCCCACCATCACCACGGGCCACTTCTCGTTGAACACAATGTGCGCGGCTTCGGGATCGATGATGATGTTGAATTCGGCCACGGCGCTCCAGTTGCCCACGTGGTAGCCGCCGCCCATGAGGACAACTTCCTTCACGCGTTCCACGATGCGCGGCTCCTTGCGGGCCGCGAGCGCGATGTTGGTGAGGCCGCCGGTGGGGACCAAGGTGACCGTGCCGGGTTCGTGCGCCATCACGGTGTCGATGATGAGGTCGACGGCGTGGCGCGGGTCCAGTTCGATGGCCGACTCGGGCTGGGCGGGGCCGTCCATGCCCGACTCGCCGTGGATGTCCGGGGCGTTTTCGATGGTGCGGACCAGGGGGCGGGCGCAGCCGGCGGCGAAGGGCACCCCGGTGATGCCGGCGATGGTCCCGACGGACAGGGCGTTCTTGGTGACCTTTTCGAGGGTCTGATTGCCTACCACCGTGGTGACGGCCAGCAGGGCAATGTCCGGGTTGCCGTGTGCGAGCAGCATGGCCACGGCGTCATCATGCCCTGGGTCGCAGTCGAGGATGATCTTCCTGGGGGCGGGTTTCGTCGGTTCGGATTGCACGTTTTATTCTCCACGTCATTGGGGCCTGCAAGAGCAGCGGGCGCGCACTTATCAGAGCGATCATGACACCCGGACGGACGCTACGTCAAGCGCTTAATGTTACCGCACGTCAAGCGCTTGATCCCAGGACACACGCGGCAGGGTTGCCTGCGCGCCAGCGCAGGTGCGGAACGCCGGGCAAACGAAAGCGGCGGCCGGTTCTGATGCAGAACCGGCCGCCGCCGAAAGAGTCCGACTAAGGGTCAGGCGTTGGTTTTTCGTTTCAGCCAGCCCCAGACGGCCGTGGCGACGAAGAGCACCAGGCCGATGATGGCCAGCCACAGCAGTCCCTTCACCACGAAGCCAAGGATCGAGAGCACAAGCCAGATGATAAGTAGTGTGATTATTAGTCCCATACCGGAATCCTATGCCACCGGGCCTCGGGTGTGGCGTGGGGCGGGTGCGCTGACCGCCCTCCCGGCCTACTACGATCGGAGGATGGAATCCGCCGAACAGCAGCAGCAGCCCCTGCGTTCGCGACGGATCACTGCAGCCATGGTCGCTGCCCGCGCGGGCGTTTCGACGGCGACCGTATCCCTGGTGGCCAACGGCAAGACTGCCGGCCGCGTGTCGGAGGAGAACATTCGCCGGGTACGGTTAGCGATCTCCGAGCTCGGCTATGTGGTGGACAGCGTGGGCAGTTCACTGGCCAAAGGCGTCAGCTCGATCGTTATCCTGGTTGCCCCGGACATCTCCAACCCGTTCTTCGCCAAGGTGATCGCCGGTGTGCGCGAGTCGCTTGGCGCCGACTACCAACTGCTGCTGTCCGTCACCGATGCCGGTGAGTTTCCGCAGGCGGACGACGTCCGCAAACTGATGGCACTGCGGCCGGCAGGACTGCTGGTTGATGCTCCGAACGCCGGCTTTCTTGAGGATCTTGCCGTCACCGGGCCGCTGGTCCTGCTCGACGCTCCCGGGCTGGAGGCATATGCGCCGTCGGTGAATCTGGACGTCGCCCACGGAGCCCGGGAACTGTCGGCACACCTGGCAGCTGCAGGGCATCGGAAGGTTGCCTATGTGGACAGCGTCACCGGGACCGCGACGTTTGCCCTTCGCCGCGAAGCCTTCCTGGCCGAGGCCGCGAACCACGGAATAACGGTGGAATCCGGTCACATCATCAGCACCACCATCGACGTCGGCGCGGCAGCGGCTGCCTTCGCCGCGGCATGGCCGCAGTGGCAGCGCGAGGGGGTCACCGCCGTCGTCTGCGGTACCGACACGCACGCCTATGGCGTGCTGCAGGAGGCACGCGTGGCCGGCGTGCAGATCCCGGGCCAGTTGGCCATCGCGGGTTTCGATGATTTGCCGTACTCCGCCACCAGCAATCCCAGCCTGACCAGCGTGCACCTGCCCGCCACCCCCCTGGGGTTGAAGGCCGGCGAGCAGCTGCGCCGCCTGATGGAAGGCCGCGAGCTGGAGCAGCCGCAGCTCACGCTGGAAAGCTCGCTGGTGGTCCGCAACTCCACGTCACCCCCCGCCCCCACCCGTTCCGCGCCTGCGCCTCCCCACCCCTAAGACGCTCTCCCACTT
>JBDTQQ010000464.1:0-2895 GCA_039932075.1 Pseudarthrobacter sp.
CGGATCCAGATCGCCTGACGAAACGCCTCGGAGCGATCCGCGACGGTAGCCGTCTTGCCCGTACAGCGAAATCTAAAAGGTGGGAAAAAAGTGGTGTGCACAATGTGCACACCCTGCGCCTCGGACCGGGCCGTACTGATTCCGGACTGGGCCGGATTCCGCATGTTTCCGCGCGAGCCCAGTGTTTGCAGGGGCTGGAATGCGGTTCGAGTCCCACCTCGGGCACAGTGTTTTCCCTGTTCAGGGGCTTGTAGGCCTCTGAGTGTGGACAAGTTGTGTTGTTGCCCCCTTCGGGGGCCTTTTTATTGGCGGCCGGTGCTGTGGCCGGGTGGCTCCTGTCGTCGATGTGGCTGATGGCTCTGTGTTCTTGCCTCTTCATGGCGGGGTGGTGATGCGGTTACATGACTTGTCTCAAGTTCGGGACGCGCGCAATTGCCGGTCCATTCGGCATTGCCAACTTGGTTGGATGACTTTTTGTGGGTTTCGGCGTGGTGGCTTCCCCCCACCACAATTGAACCGTGATTGAAGACACTCCTGATCCTGGTGGTCAAACTGCATTGCCGGGCCTTTCCGATGCTTGGTTTTCACCGGAGCGATGAAGGCCAAGGAACGACAAACCGCCGTCGACCTTCTTGCCGCCACCGATGATGCGCAGCCCCTGCTGGTCCTGGGCACCGGCTCATACATTGGCGAAGGCTTTGACTGCCCCAAACTAGATACCCTGTTCCTTGCAGCGCCGGTCTCCTTCAAAGGCAGATTGGTCCAGTACGCCGGCCGCGTTATCCGGCCATACCCGGGGAAAACTGTGGCAACCGTTCACGACTTCTACGACGAATCCACACCCGTATTGGCAGCGTCTCTGAACAAGCGTGCGCCAGGGTACGTCTCACTCGGATTCCCTGATCCGCGGAAGATCACGATCCGCTGACATCGTTCCTCAAGGCGGACAGCACCGGTTCATGCGAAACCAGGGCCACCCGGAACCGTACTATGGTGGCTCACCAGGCGGAACCGGGCTACGATCGCGCCAATGACGTCCCTTAGTACCATCGAGCATGGACATGAAGCTGCCTGTTCCCGACGACGGCGACCGATATGTCCAAGTGAGCTTCCCTCCGAGTCGGAGCTTCGCTCGTGGACCCGTGGCTGTGAGGTCTTGACCAAGACTCGTATGAGCAGGCTATTGCTGCATTGGAGCTTCTCGCCGAGCGCGGACCTCAACTTGGTCGTCCAGTGGTCGACAGAGTGGTTCGTTCGCGGCATTAGAACTTGAAGGAGCTGCTGCCGGGATCGAGCGGGCGGTCGGAGTTGCGGCTCCTAATTTGCCTTTGATCCGGAACGGCGGGCGGTCCTGCTTGTCGCGGGGACAAGGCGGGCAACGGGACGAAGTGGTACAAAACGACCATTCCGGTTGTGGATGTCCTGTTGGACGACCATCTGAGGATTCTGAAAGGGGTGGTGTAGTGGCGAAGTCCATTGAAGAAGTGCTGGCTGAGCGTCCGGTTGACCGGATTGCTGCGGATGCCCACAAGAAGCGCATGCTCGATGAAGTCTGGGCCCACCGGCTTCGGGAGCTCCGCGAGGCCTCGGAGCTGACGCAGATCGAGCTGGCCTGGTGTTTGCACGTCAGCCAGAACACGGTGTCCCGCATCGAGCACGGCGACATTGATCGTGCCCAGGTCGACACTTTGCGAAGATACGTCGAGGCACTCGGCGGGCGAGCGGATCCAGATCGCCTGATCGCCTGACGAGTCGACTCGGAACCGTCCGCGCTGCGGCCGTCGTCCTGTCCGCGCGAGCGGTTTCATACGAGACCAAATGGGGGTGTGCTTAATGTGAACACCTGGTCTTCGGACTGATTCGTATATCGGGCGGACTGGGCCGGTTTGGGGAGCTCTTCGGGGGAATGGACAGTGTCCCCTTCGCGCTCCGGACTCACAGCTCTGTGGCACAAATCTTTCGTTGTGAAGGGCTGGAAGTTCGAAACACCTCACCTCAGGGTATTTGGTACTGGATTTGTACCATTGAGTATGGCTATGAATCTGCGAGTTCCGGAAGACCTCGACCGCCGTCTCGATGAGCTTGCCGCCGAGGAACACACATCCAAGTCGGCGCTGCTTCTCCAAGGGGCTGAGCTGATCCTCCAGCGCCATGGTCGCCGTCGCGAGATCAGTGAGGGTCTGGATTTCGTAATGAGCCACGATGCGGAGCTACTCAAACGCCTTGAGGATGCATGAGTTTTTACCTCGAGATTGAGGACGCGCTGCAGGTGATCGACCGGTACGGGTTCCACATCCGTGACATCGGGTTGCTCGCCTCCGCCTTGGCGCGCCCCGCAACGACAGTTATGGGCGCGGAAGCCTAGAACAGCGGCCAGGGCACCGCCGACATCTCACCGCTCGGAGCCGGAAACCGCCCTGCCAAGCGCAACCGGGCGCAGCGCGCGGCGAGCGAAGCGATTTCTTCGGCGCTGAGCAAGTCCGCCAAGTTTCGGCCCAGCTCACCGTGCAGTCCTTCGCTGACACGATCGAGGCCGTCGCTCTCCTCGGTGGTCAGAGCGTCTCCCAGCCACCCCCACAGCACCGTGCGCAGCTTGTGATCACGGTGAAAGGTGAGCCCATGGTCCACGCCGTGCCGGTGTCCGTCCGTCATAGCAAGGATGTGATCGCCCTTGCGGTCGGCGTTGTTCACGACGACGTCGAACACGGCCATGCGTCTGAGCGCCGAAGAGTCCTCGTGTATTAGGGCGACCATCCGTCCCTTCTCATCCCGACCCTCGAGGACGTGTTTCCAACCAATCTCCGGTACGTCGTCAGTCACTACGAGGTCCACCGCATTCTGGTCGGGGCTAGTCTCCTGCCAGAGTTGCACCATTCCTTTGCCCAGCGGACCGTC
>JBDTQQ010000465.1:0-2887 GCA_039932075.1 Pseudarthrobacter sp.
CACGCCAATCGCGATGTCGATGATGGTGCGGGACTCCAGGGTGGCACGGAGGTTGGTGGCGTTGTCACTATGGAGGGCGAACCTGACCGCCAACCGCAGGGCCTGGGAAATCTCCCTGGTAAAGCCGCGGGCCTTGGCGGCGGCGCGTTCGTCGAATTTGTTCGGGACGTCCGAATAGAGGTTCAACGCAGCCCGAGCCTCGCCCTGAAGGTTGAAGGGCAACGAAAGCACAGAACGCAGGCCGTGGGACGCCACTGCGTCGGCGTAGGCGGGCCCCCACCGGTCCTCCTCGAACAGGTCGGGCACGTTGACTTCGCGTTGTTCCTCGGCCGCCGTTAGGCAGGGGCCCTGAGCGAGCGAGTACTGGATTTCGTCCACGTGACGGGCATCGTCGCTGCTCCAGCCGATGGTGGCAGCCTTGCGGTCACGGAGGAGGGTAATCCCGCACAGGGCGTCATCGCCGTCGCCCGCCATCTGGTGCGCCGAAAACCTGGCCAGTTCGTTGAGGAACTCCTCAAAATCTGCACTCTCCAGGATGAGGTTCTGGACCTGTTCGGTGGTGCTGAAGGATGCTTCGGGTGAGAGCATAGCGCGTGTTCTCCATGTGGTTCGAAAAGGCCTGAGAACATAATACCGGCCGCTCGGCTCCTGCCCCCTACTTCGAACCGCTGGCTGCTAGGAAAGTCCCAACTCATCCTTGCCGAAGGCGAACAGGTACGGCACTCCGGTCTCGGCCTCGATCTTTTCCTTGGCCCCGGTGTCCCGGTCAACGATGACAGCCACAGCCACCACGTTGCCGCCTGCCTTGCGGACACCTTCCACGGCGGTCAGCGCGGACCCGCCGGTGGTGGACGTATCCTCGAGCACCAGGACTTTGCGCCCCTCGACGGACGGCCCTTCAACCTGGCGGCCCATGCCGTAGGACTTCTGTGCCTTGCGGACCACAAAAGCGTCTACGGGCCGGCCGGCATCAACCGCCGCGTGCATCACCGCGGTGCCCACGGGGTCAGCACCCATGGTCAAGCCGCCGGCGCACTCAAAGTCGATCCCGGCGTCGTCGGCCAACGCCAACATGACCTGACCCACCAATTTAGCGGCTTCGTGGTGCAGTGTGATGCGGCGCAGGTCAATGTAGTAGTCGGCCTCGGCACCGCTGGAGAGGGTCACCTTGCCGCGCACAACCGCAAGTTCCTTGATCAGTTCAAGGAGGCGGGCACGTGCAGCGGCGGCATCAAGAGGGGAAGTCATGGTCTCCAGTTTAGTGGTTTCCCGGTTTGTGACGACGCGCCTTCGTGCTTCCCGCAACTGAACGCGGCGCGCAAAGGCCGGTGCATGTTCGGGCCTGGGTCCGAAGGCGATCATCCGGGGCAGGAGCCGCCGCGCCACCGGAACATGCCGCACCACAAAGAGCAGGAACGGCGGGACGCCTATCCTCTTGCCGGCGAACAACGGAACGAACACTGCCCGGTGCATGACGCGCTGGACGGTCTGGACAATAACGGTGGGCATCCTGCGCCGCCGCTGCACCGCCGCGAGGTCCTTCACATGCACGTCACCGCGGAGAAGTGCGGGAGCCAGCCGGGCCGCGGCCGCGACGGCATCCTGGATGGCAAGGTTGATCCCCACGCCTCCGGCCGGTGACATGGCGTGGGCGGCGTCGCCGATGCACAGCAACCCGTCCACGTACCACCGCCTCAGCCGGTCCAGCCGCACGTCCAGCCAGTGAAGGTCCTCGACCGAACGGATCGAGTCCACACGGTCGGCCAGGTCGGGCCGCAGGCCGGCAACCCGTTCCCTGAACCGTTCTACCCCCTCAGCACGGATCTGCGCGTCCATTCCCTTCGGGCCGAGGTACCCCATCTGGTAGTAGTCGTCACGGAACAGGGCAATCATGGCTTCCCGGTCCCGGAACGCGGGAACAATGCCCGCCACGGCCCCCTTTTCGGACGCATGGCGGGGAAGCCTGAACCACCATGTGTCGAAGGGTACCGGATACTCCTTCGGCTGCAACCCGGCGCCGCGACGCAGCACGGAATGTCGGCCGTCGGCGCCCACCACAAGGTCCGCTCGGAGTGTCCCTTCACGGCCATCACGAGTCCGGTAGCGGACGCCGGCGACGCGACCGTCGTCGAACATTAACGATGTGACTTCGTGTTCCATCTGGAGCCTGAAGGTGGGTTCGCACGCAGCCTCGGTGGCCAGGAAGTTCAGGAAGTCCCACTGCGGCATCATGGCGATGTAGTTGTAAGGGGGCTTCAAAGACGCGAAATCGCCGAAGGTGACCAGGCCGGCGCCCGGGACAGGGAGGGCAACGGTGCTCAGCCGGCTCTGCGGGAGTTTGCGGAATCCGTCGCCCAGTCCCAGCTCGTCAATCAGCCGGACAGTGGAGGCATGCACGGTGTCGCCGCGGAAATCCCGCAGGAAGTCGCCGTGCTTTTCCAGGACCGTGACGTTCACGCCTGCCCGGGCCAGCAGCAGCCCCAGCATCATGCCTGCCGGGCCTCCACCTACAACAGCGCACCCCGTTCGCTCCATGCCCTAACGCTACGCCGGACGCACACAGGCTGCACGTGGGAGGGCCTATGACGCAGAAATGGACTGGCGCTACGCATATCCGCGTAGCGCCAGTCCAAGTGCGCGTCGTCAGTCCGAAACTACAGCGACAACGCTAGAGCCTTGTGTCGAAGGAGTCGCAGAAGACGTTCTCGTTGAACGTCCCCTGGAACTCGGACTTGCCCATGATCTTCTCGATCGTGGCCCGGATGGCCTCCACCGAGTCCGCGTGCGTGTGGATGGCGGTCTTGACCATCGGCACGTCAATGAGGTGGTTCGGCTGGTTCAGGGACACCAGCACCGTGGGAACCTCGGTGACGTACCACGGGATCTC
>JBDTQQ010000466.1:0-2882 GCA_039932075.1 Pseudarthrobacter sp.
CAACTCGTTGACGGCTGCCACATGGTCTTCGGGCGTGCCGGGTGCCTGCTCCGGTGCACCGCCCAGCACCACCGCGATCTCGCCACGGACCTCGTTGCTCTCCGCCCAAAGCAGCAGTTCGCCCACGGTGCCGCGGATGACTTCTTCATAGGTCTTCGTCAGTTCTCGGCAGACAGCGATCCGCCGCTCCGCTCCGAAGCGTTCCCGGAGCGCCCGGAGCATCGGCTCAAGCCGGTGCGGAGCCTCGAAAAAAACCATGGTCCGGCGCTCCGCGGCCAGGTCGGCAAGCCGCGAGGCGCGCTCGCCCGCCTTCCTGGGCAGGAAGCCCTCGAAGCAGAAACGGTCGGTGGGGAGGCCGGACAGTGCCAAGGCTGTCAGCACGGCGGAGGGCCCCGGGGCGGCGGTCACTGTCAGCCCCGCAGCCACAGCCCCTTCCACCAAGCGGAAGCCGGGGTCCGACACGGACGGCATTCCGGCGTCCGTCACCATGACGAGGGTTTTGCCTGCCCGTACCTGCTCCAACAGCTCAGCTGTCTTGGTGGCCTCGTTGTGCTCGTGGTAGCTGATAACCCGCCCGGCAACGGTAATGCCGAGGCTGTGGACAAGACGGTGCAGGCGCCTGGTGTCCTCAGCCGCCACGATGTCCGCCGTGCCCAGCAGATCGATCAGACGGACGGAGGCGTCGCCGGTATTCCCGATCGGCGTGGCCGCCAGTACGATCCGTCCCGGCGCGCCAGCGACCGGACCAGCAGCAGTCCGACCAGCAACGACCGGATCCGCCTCAGCTTCGGGCGAGTGATCGGCAGGGCTGGAATCGGCAGGGCTCGAATCGGCAGGGCTCTGATCGGCAGGACTGGATTCTGCGAAGGTACTGGGGTTAGGGTCCACCCCACCAGCCTACTGCTGGCAGGTGAAGCAGGAGGTAAAAGGTAGCATGGGGCTCGTGACGCAGACCTCGATGCGGCCTGCCGAGGCCAGAGAACCCACTCAACCTGCCGGCCGCCCGTGGATCGCCCGCCCAACGGACGCTTTTTCCGCCGCAGCCCTCCGCGAGCGCCTCATCGGCGATATCCGCAGCTGGCGTGATTATCCGCCGTCGCTGCGCATCTGGTTCTGGCTGGTTCCTGTCCTGACCACCCTGATCGGCGGCATCCTCCGTTATGTGCGGCTGGACAACCCGCACAGCCTGGTCTTCGACGAAACGTACTACGTCAAGGACGCCTACTCCTACCTGGTCAGTGGCTACGAGCGCACGTGGCCGGACAAAGCCAACGACTCCTTCAATGCCGGCAACCCTGCCATTCTGCTGGACAGTCCGGAATACGTGGTCCATCCTCCTGTCGGCAAATGGATGATCGCCGGGGGCATGTGGCTGTTCGGATCGGATAATCCGTTTGGCTGGCGGTTCGGCGCCGCGCTTACGGGTACGCTGTCCGTCCTGCTTCTGACCCTCATCGCGCTGAAATTGTTCCGCTCCCTGCCACTGGCAGCGGCAGCGGGACTCCTGCTCGCCGTCGACGGTCACCACCTGGTCATGTCCCGGACTTCCCTGCTGGACATCTTCCTGATGTTCTGGATCCTGGCCGCTTTCGGGGCCTTACTGCTGGACCGCGACGACGGACGGCGCCGCCTCGCTGCCAGGCTCGCGCGGCTCGCAGCGGCGTCGACGACAGGCCGCCCGTCGGGTGGCCACCTGCTGGCGGGCCCGTGGCTGGGTATCCGCTGGTGGCGGCTGGCTGGGGGCGTCTGTATTGGACTCGCAATAGGTACCAAATGGTCTGGCCTGTTCTTCCTTGCCGGGTTCGGCATCCTCACTGTCCTTTGGGATCTGAATGCACGCCGGGTGGCAGGCATCCGTGGCTGGATCAGCGGGGGAATCATCAAGGACGGGCTGCCGGCCTTCGCCAGCATGGTTCCCGTGGCCGCGCTCGTGTACACGGCAACGTGGACCGGCTGGTTCCGTTCCGAGGATGCCTACTTCCGCCGCTGGGCCGAGGCTAATCCGTCCGCCGGGTGGGGCTGGGTGCCGGACCCGCTCCGCTCGCTGGCGCATTACCATCTGGAGGCCTATAAGTTCCACCAGGGGCTGAGCTCGGAGCACCCGTATGAGGCCAGCGCCTGGAGCTGGCTGGTCATGGGCCGGCCAACCTCGTTTTACTACCAGCAGCCGGGACCGGAGACCCTGGAGTGCCATGCGGCCCGCTGCGCCTCAGCAATCCTCTCAGTCGGGAACCCCCTGATCTGGTGGAGTGCCGCGATCTCGCTGGTGGTCCTGCTTTTTTGGTGGGCCGGACGCCGGGACTGGCGTGCCGGGGCAGTCCTTGCGGGCGTGGGTGCGGGGTATCTGCCGTGGTTCCTGTATCCCGAACGCACCATGTTCTTCTTCTATGCCGTCTCCTTTGAGCCGTTCCTGATACTGTCGCTGGTCTATTGCCTGGGCCTGGTCCTGGGCCGGGAAGGCGACCCGCTGTGGCGTCGGCGCTCGGGCGTCTACCTGCTAGCGCTGTTTGTCGCCGCCGCACTCCTGCTGTCCGCGTTCTTTTACCCCGTGTGGACCGCGGAGACCATTCCCTACGAGGAATGGCGTTACAGAATGTGGATGCCATCCTGGATTTAAGGCAGGATGGCATCAGACCTTCGAAATAGCCGCGCGCCGCGGTACGGCTGCGGAACGGAGACGCCCCCGTGCGAGAAGCAAGCACAGAACTCCTGGTGGAGCTGGACCCGGACAGCAATGTCACTGACCTTTTGCTCCAGCAGGACGCTGCCAACGCTGCCCACCCGCTGTATGCCCGAAAAGGCCCAAACGGCTGGACTGATGTAACCGCGCACAAATTCCTGCAGGATGTCCGCGCCCTCGCTAAGGGGCTGATTGCCGGCGG
>JBDTQQ010000467.1:0-2882 GCA_039932075.1 Pseudarthrobacter sp.
AGGGGATGGGTTTCGTGCAAGGCCACCACGAGCCGCTCGTTGGCCACGATCCGGGAGTCAAGGACCGCCGGGATGAAGTTCCAGCGGCCCAGGCCCACCTCCATGGCGCCGCTCAGGACCTTGTCCATCGCGGGCAGGGCGAAGTTGGAGCTGGACAGCTCGAAATCGATTCCGGGGTGCGTCTCCCGGACGCGTTTGGCGAGCTTGCCCACCATCACGTGGGAGGAAACGCCGGCAAACGCAACCCGCACGCGACCGGTCTCTCCCCTGCCCACGGATGCGACCGCGAGGGCCGAGCGGCGGCAGGCCTCGAGGATTTCCCGAGCCGGGGCCAGTAGTGCCTCACCCTCCGGCGTTAGCTGGACCGTCCGGGTACTCCGGACAAAGAGCGGTGCCTTGAGTTCGTGCTCCAACCGTTGAATAGCCCTACTCAGCGGCGGTTGAGCCATGTGGAGCCGTAGTGCGGCCCTGCCGAAGTGCAGCTCCTCGGCCACAGCCAGAAAGGCCCGGATCTGTTGTATTTCCAAGCCCGGTCAGCTTCCACTCAGGTAATCGTCATTGTTCATAAGCCCAAGATACCCAACGCGGCGGAATAGGTATTGATGTCGGCGGGGTATCAATCCGTCACCAAACGCGTATTGGACGTGGATCAATCCGCTTGCGAGGCTAGGTGATGCAGACCACACATCGGAGAATGTACATGAAACAAGCCAGCAAAGACGCGGCCGCCGGCAACGGACGGCATCCCGCAGAGTGCGCAACCGCACCACGCGCCGACGTCCTGGGCCGTGAAGGCACCGGGCCCCTCGCCGGCGTCGTCATCGCGGATTTCAGCCGGGTGCTGGCTGGTCCGTACGCCACCATGCTGCTGGCCGATATGGGCGCCACAGTCATCAAGGTCGAGGGCCCCGACGGCGACGACACCCGCACCTACATGCCCCCGGTCCGCGACGGCGAGGCCACATTCTTCCTCGCCGTGAACCGCAACAAGCACTCCATCGCCCTGGATCTGAAAGACCCGCAGGACCTGGACGTGGCGCGTTCCCTGATCCGCTCCGCGGATGTCATGATCGAAAATTTCAAGCCCGGCAACATGGCGCGGCTGGGTCTGGACTATGCCGCCGCCGCGGAGCTGAAGCCGGACATCATCTACGCCTCCATCACCGGGTTCGGCACCGGCGCCGGCGCACACATCCCGGGTTATGACCTGCTCGTGCAGGCCGCCTCGGGAATGATGAGCCTGACCGGGGACCAGGACACGCAGCCGTATCGGGCCGGCATCGCTCTCTTTGACGTCATTACCGGCCTGCACGCGGCCATCGGCATCCTCGGGGCTCTGCACCATAAAAACCAGACGGGCGAGGGCCAGCTGGTGGAGCTGAACCTGCTGACGTCGGCGTTGTCCGGCATGGTGAACCAGTCCGCGGCCTACGTGACCGGCGGTGTGGTGCCGACCCGGATGGGTAACGAGCACCCCAGCATGTACCCCTACGCGCCGATGCAGACCGGCGACGGCATGATCATCATCGCCACCGGCAACGACGCCCAGTTCGTCCGCCTCTGCACGGCCCTGGCGATCCCCGAAGTCGCGCTGGATCCCAAGTTCGCCCGGACCCCGCAGCGCAACGCGCACAGGGACGAGCTGCGCGACATCCTCCACACCCGGCTGGCCACTCAGTCCGCCGCACTGTGGTTCCGTGAGCTCTCTGCGGCAGGACTGCCGTGTGCACCGATCCAGGACGTACGCGGCGGCGTTGATTTCGCCGAACAATTGGGGCTGCAACCGATAGTGCTGGCCGGCAACGGAGCGAGACAAATTCCGACCGTGCGGCATCCCGTCGAGTACTCCCGCACCCCGGTGGATTACGCGCTGGCCCCCCCGGAACTCAACGAAAGCTCCGAGCTGGTCCGTACCTGGCTGCTCCACCAGAAAGCGCTGGCCCATGCCTGAGGCGTACCGCACCCGCGTCTCCCCGCGGTGGTCGGACCAGGACCTTAACGGACACGTCAATCACGCCGCCGTCGTCACACTCTTGGAGGAGTCGAGGATCAAATGGCGGGCCGCGATGCCGGGAGTCCGCTCGGCCGAAGCGGCCTCCACCGTAGTGGCCGCCCTCGAACTGAACTACCGGAAGCCGATCCACCACGGCGAAGACCTTGACGTTGAACTCGCGGTCCGCAGGATCGGCACAAGCTCCGTCAGCCTCGAATTCACCGGCGCCCAGAACGGCGCTGTCGCCGTCGACGGCCGGACAGTGCTCGTTTGGGTCTGGCCCGAGACCGGCAAGGCCCGGCCCCTCGCAGAGCATGAGAGGCACTGGCTGGCCCGGTTCCAGCTCACGCCAGCAAGCACGGAACGCCGTGAACCAAAGATTCCCGATCACCCACCCCTGGAGCTGACCCAATGACACCGGAACCGGCCGAACAAGGCACCGACTTCTACCTGATGGACGATTTCCTCACCGCCGAGGACCGCGCCCTCCGGCTGAAGGTCCGCAGCTTCGTCGACAAGGACCTGCTGCCCGTCATCAACGGCTACTGGGAACGCGCCGAGTTCCCCTTCGAACTGATCCCCAAACTCGCCACCCTCGGCATCGTGGGAACCACCATCACTGGCTACGGCTGCCCCGGGCTGAGCCGGCTCGCCGCCGGGATCGTCGCGGCAGAAGTCTCCCGTGGCGACGGATCAGTCAACACCTTCTTGGGCGTCCAGTCCGGCTTGGCCATGGGGACCATCAACATGCTCGGCAGCGAGGAACAAAAGCAGCGTTGGCTCCCCGCGATGGCGACGCTGGACAAGATAGGTGCCTTCGCCCTGACCGAACCTGACCACGGGTCCGATTCGGTGGCCCTGGAGACCAGCGCCCGGCGGGACGGCGACA
>JBDTQQ010000468.1:0-2867 GCA_039932075.1 Pseudarthrobacter sp.
TGGCCTGGCAGCCAATGAAATAGCTGGCCTGGGCAAGGTCTTCGTCGTAAATGCGTTCGATAAGCATTTGGTGCTCTCCTTCAGGAAGGGTGTGGAGGGGAAGTGCTTACTGTGCTCTAGTACTAATATTAATACCCCTAGGGGTATCTCGCAAGAGTGAGCCGTCGTCCGGCGTCGGATGGACTTCCGACGGCGGCGCATAGGTGAGGGGTGCCCGTTGCGGTACCACTTGGTGATCCCGGCCGCGAGATTTACGGTGCTGCGCGCCGTTCGCTAAGCCTCGGTTCCGGGGGGATCCTGATTCAGACCTGCTGCCGGGCTCCATCGGCGCGGAGCCTGTCCACGTCGAGTGTCTTCACTTCTTGGATGACTTCTTCCAGGCCTGTGGCGTTCAGGGCTCCGGGCTGGGAGAAGACCAGCATTTTGTCCTTGAAAGCCATCAGGGTGGGGATGGAAGTGATGCTCGCTGCTGCGGCGAGGGCACGCTCGGCTTCGGTGCCTACCTTGGCGAAGGTGATGTCCGGGCGTCGTTCTGCCGCGGCGCCGTAAGTGGGGGTGAACATGCGGCTGGGGTCGCACCATGCTGCCCAGAAGTCCACGAAGACGATGCCGTTGTTCGCCAGGGTCTCAGCGAAGCTCTGTTCCGTGACGTCGATGGTAGTCATGGTCTCTCGTGTCTTTCCGGGCTTTTGGTTGGGCGTTTGCTATTGGTGGGAGCTCAGGTAGTGGGGAGGCCGGCGCGGGTCCAGGCGATCATGCCGCCGGCCATGGTGTCCGCGGTGAAGCCGGCACCGTTGAGGGCGTCGGCCACGCGGGCAGAACGGTTTCCGCTGCGGCAGACTGCGATCACAGGGACGGTGGAGTCCAGCTCGGAGAGTCGTGCCTGCAACTGGCCCATGGGGATGTGCAGTGCTCCCGGGATCTTGCCTTCGGCGATCTCGAAGTCCTCGCGGACGTCCAGGATCGTGGCCGTAGAGCGGCGCCGGTCGGTTTCGGTGATGGTGATTTCAGCCATGGTTTTCTCCTTTCGAATGGTTCGAGTGTCGGTTGGATATGGTTTTCGGGAGGGGCATCAGGCGGTAACGGTGCTTGCCGTGACCCAGGCGGCGACGGCAAAGACGAGCATCGCGAAGGACAGGCGGATGTGCTTGTCCTTTAGCCGGCGGGCTAGCCGCGCAGCAATAAGGGAACCCAGAATCGCCGGGGCAGCGAAGCTCAAGACAGTGGGCCAGTCGATGGTAAATCCAGCGGCGTGCGCGCTGAAGCCCGCCGCCGAATTGATGACGATAATGGCCAGGGATGAACCAACGGCCTGTTTCATGCGCAGGCCCAGGAACAATGTGAGGGCTGGTGTGATCAGGAAGCCTCCACCTACGCCCAGCAGGCCGGTGAGGAAGCCGACGAGCAGCCCGACCCCCGCGGCCTTGGGGGCGCAGGAGCGGAAAGCCCGCGTGGGGCCGATGCTGCACGACCCTTCAGTCTCCGTGGTCCGCATGAGCATCCGGATCCCCGCAGCCACCATAATGACGGCGAACGCAAGCATCAGAATATTCGGATCCAGCAGCCGTCCCACTGCTGCCCCGCCCCACGCCGCGGGAATTCCCGCTGCGCCGACGATCAGGACTACAGGCCAGTTGATCCCTTCACGGAGGCGGGGGAACAAAGCCACAAGGGACGAGATTCCCACCACCAGAAGGGACGTGGGAATGGCTGCCGCCGGACTCATGCCCACGCCATAAACCAGTGCGGGAACGGCGATGATGGATCCGCCGCCGCCCACCACACCGAGCACAGCTCCAACCAGGAGCCCCAGTGACAGGGCGGCGATCATGCGGCCGGGGTCTGCTTAGCACCGGGCACCGGCAGGGACAGGATCGCGCTTTCGCGGGTGGGCTCCCTGGTTGACTTGTTCCATGGCATGGCCGAGATAGCCTGGCCCATAGCGCAGGTGTTGGTAGCGGCGGAGAAGGTCAGGCCGGCGCCAATAACCCCGGCAAGGGTCCGGATCTTGGGCGAAACGAATTTGCCTCCAGCCAGGCCCAGAACCACCAGGGAACCCGCGACGAGGCGGACCTGGCGCTCCAGGTCCCAGCGATCCTTCCCCCTGACGACGTCGCCGCCGGCCGCCGCGAAGCCCGGCACGCCTCCGGTCAGGACATAGGCAGCATCGATCCCGGATGCACCCAGGCGCTGGCGCGCCTGCTCGGCACGGGCTCCGGACTGGCAAACAAGTACTACGCGGCTGTCCAGGCGTGCGGCCAGATCATCCGTATGTTCAGACAGCAACGCCAGCGGCACGTTGTAGGAGCCGCGGATGTGCATGGCCTCGAACTCGGCTGCAGAGCGGACGTCGATAACAACCAGATCCTGGTGCTCGACGATCCAGCTGCGGAGCGCTTCCGGCGCGAGGGTGCTGACGGCTGCGGTGGTGGAAGGGGAAGTCATGGGGGCCTTTCAACGGACTAGTGAATACCCCACCGAGTATTTCAGATACCCCAGGGGGTAGTCAAAAACACCCGGCGGGGTATATAGTTGACCGCAGGAACACGACCATTGGAGACCTCATGCAACTTGACTCGACTGAACTGACACCCGTGGTCAACCGCCTCAAGCGGGCCCAGGGCCAACTCGCCGCTGTCACACGCATGCTGGAGGAAGGCCGGGACTGCAAGGACATCGTCACTCAGCTTGCTGCCGTATCCAAGGCCCTGGACCGCGCTGGTTTCGCCATCATTGCCTCCGGCCTGGAGCAGTGCATCGTCCGCGAAGACACCACCATGGACCGGAAAGAGCTGGAGAAGCTCTTCCTCTCCCTCGCCTGAGCGGTTCCCCTCCGAGGCATCAGGGACGGCGCACTTAAACAAAGA
>JBDTQQ010000469.1:0-2864 GCA_039932075.1 Pseudarthrobacter sp.
GCGACCATGTCCGGGTGCTGCTGCATGGCGAGTCCGACGGCGGCTTCCGCACTCAGCGGGCCGGTCCCGCCGTCGTCGGGGGTGCCAGCGGTAGCGGCGGCGGCTGCGATGGTGCCAAAGGCGCACGCCATGCCGCGGAGGGTGAGGGCGAACAGCGGGGTGCCGCAGCCATCCGTACTGCGGGCCAACGGCTCCTCACCGGTGAGTTCAAAAACGGTGGACGCGACAAGTTGCTGCAGCGGGTGCTGCGGGTCCAGGTAGCCTTCGACCGGCCAGCCGTTGATGACGCAGGTGGCGGCCATCGCGGCGTGCTTTCCGGAGCAGTTCTGGGTCACCTGGGTAGCGTGGAGGCCCGAACGCAGCCAGTTTTCGCGCTCGCTGGTGCCGTAGGGGAGGTCTGTGCTGTTTTCGAGGTCGCTCGCCGCGAGGCCGTGCATGGCGAGAATGCGCTGGGTGCCGCCGCGGTGCCTGGAACCGCCGGAGTGGCTCGCTGCTGCCAGCGCCAGGAGGTCCGCGGGGAGTTTCAGGCCGGCACGGACCATGGCCACGGCCTGCAGCGGCTTGAGCGCGGAGCGCGGGTAGAACGGAGCCAGGGGGTCGCCAGCCGCGGCGAGGATGGTGCCGTCCGGGGCCGTGGCGATGGCTGAACCGTAGTGGATGCTTTCCACGAGGCCGTCGCGGGTAGCGACCACCAGGGGTGCGTGCTGCGGGAGGTTTCCGGTGGTGCCGGAGGCAGCAGTCTGGGCAGCATGAAGTGCAGGGGCAGGCATGGGGTCCTAGGTTTACTCGGGGATACTTGCTGAAGCGTTAGTGATTGAGGATGGAATCGAGGGCGACGCCAACGGCAAGCAGATGTTCGGCCATTGCGCTGCTGGCTTCGTCGGCGGAGCCGGCTTCGATCGCGGCGAGGATCCGCTGGTGTTCGGCATCGGAGGCGTGCTGACGGTCGGCCACCATGTTCAGCGTTTCGGACTGGAAGGCCAGGGCGCCCCTGATGTCGGCCACCACGCTGGCGAACACCTTGTTTCCGCTGGCCCGGGCGATGGCGGCGTGGAAGCTGGAGTCCAAGGCCACCCAGGACTCGGGGTCGGTTTCCGTGGTCATCGCGGCGACGATGTGCCGTATCGTTTCGAGTTCCTCGTCGGTCCGCCGCTGGGCGGCCAGTCCGGCTGCGGGAACTTCGATGTGGGGGCGGGCTTCGGTGAGATCCCGGGCGGAGTACTGCCCGAGCGTGAGGTCGTTTGCCACCTTGTTGGCCACCACAAATGTGCCCTTGCCGGTTTTGGTGACAGTCAGGCCCAGCGCTGTGCAGGAACGAAGGGCTTCGCGGATGACCGAGCGGCTCACGCCGTACTGCTGCGCAAGCACGGCCTCGGAGCTGAGCTTGCCGCCAACTGAGACGGCGCCGGACTCGATGTCGGCACGGATGGCGTTGAACACAGCTTCTGCGGCGCTGAGCCGGGCCAACGGCTGAACTGCCACGCCGCCCGCAGGCTGGAGTGCGGGCGGCTGCTCGCTGGATGGATTTGCAGGCTGTCCTGCTGTCCGGCTGTCTGACAGGTTCACGTCTTAAATATGGCACGGGTCACAGGGGGTGTCAATGTGGGCGACATGTACGGCGGCGGGTTGGTTGGCGTCGATGGCCTTGTCATACTGCCCTTATGGGGAAATCAAAACTGAACACACTGATTGCTGCTGTCATTTTGTGTCTGGGGGCCGCCGCATGCGGGGCCCCGGCGGCTCAACCTGAGCCCACGGGGGACCGAGAGGCAAGTGCATCGAATTCCGCGGACCCGACGCCGGCACCAACAACCTCCTCGACGCCGACGCCGAGCATAGTTGCCGATCCCGTGTTCACCACCGCTGACGGCCTCTTGAGCTTTTCCCACCCGGCAAATTGGTTGGTAACTGCGGACGACATCTCGGGCACGCCTGACGTCTACCTGGTCAAGGATGAGGCCGGTGAAACTGTGGCGCGACTGGGCGCCCGCATCAAGCAGCGCGCGTACATCAGCGTTCCCGGGACTATTCCCGTAGGAGTCGAAGATCCGGTACCCGGGCTGCTTGCAGCCGGAGCGAAACCTGTCCGCCTCGTCCTGGCCGGCAGCTATGGCCAGGCGGTGGGGGGCCAGAGCGTCCTGTTCAAGCTGCAGGCTGCAGGCGATCCGGAACCACTGGGAAGCGCCGCCGTCGAGCTTGAGGGCGCTGGCTTCTATGTTGACTTCTCGGGGTTCCTGCCACTGGAAACCGCAGCTGTGCCTCCGTCCGAAGAGCAAATCATCGCAGCGGTGAAGGAATTCGGCAGCTCGGCGCGGTACAGCCAGGTTAAGTCCATGATTGCATCATTGAAGCTGAACCAGGCGGCCCTCAACGCGATCGTGGCCAGTGGCCAGGGCGGATGTCTGGGGGCACGCTACCGCTACGAGAAGCTTGTGGCCGTCGACTGCCAGCAAGCCAAAAGCATTCTCTCGATGGCGGAAACGTCCGGAACACCGAGCGGTGCACGGAACATGGAGACGCCTGACTACACCTGCTTCTACGCCAGCGCCGGCGAAAAACAGAGGGGCGGACCTGACGTGCTGTGCAGGAGCAAGACTGATGTGCAGGGCCGCAGCTTTGAAGCGTGGCTCAAGTAGGCCAGCTTGCCCACACTCGGTGACCAACGCGGCCTGTGGCCGTCACGAGTTTGCTGCGTGGCGGCGCTGGGCCTTCAGGAGCCGCAGCCCGCTGGACAGCACGCCCGCGTGGCTGAATGCGTGCGGGAAGTTGCCGCGGAACTCCCCGGTGTCCGGGCCTTCGCCGCTGCGGACCTGATCTTGCGCCGTTCCCGGGTGTTTTCCACCTGCAGGGCCTTTCTGCCCTTC
>JBDTQQ010000470.1:0-2864 GCA_039932075.1 Pseudarthrobacter sp.
TGCTTCATCGACAAGGTCTGGGCCGATTGGCAGGAACTGCAGAAGACGAACAACCCCGACGGCGCCCCGCACTACGCCCCGCTGCAGGACGGACCCGCGGGGCACAACATCGACGACGATCTCCGGCCCGGCGCCCACACCATCCGGGAAGTCCTGGACATCGCCGCCCTCGGCTACAGCTACGAACAACCGCCGGAAGCGCCGGGCGCGGCGAACCTGTCCGTGACGTCCCCATCCCTTAGGGGCATCCACAGCCCGTTCTGGGTCGACTGACCGGCTCCCTGGGCCACAGCGTGGCGTGGGTAGCCGCGGGATGCCGCCGCCAACGGTAACGGCGCGGTAACGCTTGCGTTGTAGGCTCCTCTGAACGGTCTTTGGGTGATCCACCCGAGGCTGCCTGGGCCGGCCAGTTCAGCCCGCTGGACCTTTTCTGGGCGGCGTTCCTGAAGCGGAGGCTGTGATGAAAAGAGGTGCGCATGCCCGTCAGGGTTCGACTCGTGTACGTGGATCAGGGAGGGCGCCCAGGCTTGCCGCAGGCCCGGATCTTCTGTGGAGGGATGGACCGTGTGCGCCTGCGGCGGGTCCGAGCAGACACAGAGCTGCGGTTGAGCTGCTTTCGTTTCCATGGGCCACACCTCCCCATACAGCAGCGTCGGCAGCAGTTCGGTGGAGGGGAGCAGGGCCTGCTGACCCAGGGCTATGTAGGCGGAGGCGGAGAAAATGACCGACGGGATTGAACTGCCGGAGAGCGATCCCAACAAACGTGAGAGTGCTTCATTTACGCCCGAGGTTCTGGACAGAAGCCCGATCGCCATACCTCTTCTTCGAATCCTCGAGCAAAAAAGACATGAGGAGGAGCTGGCCCTCACGAACGGGAGGGACTACGTCCCGGATCTTCTCCACGTCATCGTGGACCTGAACCTTGGGTACAGAGGCGGCCGGGACAAGGCCCGGCAGCGGTTCGCCAAACTGCTGGAGGAGGCGAAGGACCAGGCACGCGACAAGTCCTTAAAACAAGGCGTAGTCACGGCCAAAACGCACAGGCAGTATGTATTTGCGCGGCTGGAACCGGCGGTTATCCGTGAACTGGTCAGCCTGGACCGTGCAGGAGATGTGCGTGGCGAGGAGGAGAAGAGCTCAGGACAGGCTATTTACCGTATCTGGCCGGACTTCGCAATAGATGCGTTGACGACGCGCTCGGTCAGCACGGTAAAGGCGGACGCGGCCCGGGTGTCGTTTTCTGCCTACGGCGAGGATATCGTGTGGGCGGTCCTCGATTCGGGAATAGACGGATCCCATCGGCATTTCGCCCGGTACAAGAACCTCAAGGTAGTGTCACCGCTCAGGCACCGGGATTTCACGGGAAGCGGCAGCGCCCTGAAGGACGGATTCGGACACGGCACCCATGTGGCAGGCATCATCGCAGGCTCCCTGACAGCAGACGCCACGCCGGGCAAAAAAATCGTTGCTGTGACCCACCACCGTGATGAGTACGGCGAGGTGAAAGCCGACAGACAGGAACTCGACCAAATTTCGGGGATGGCACCGAAGTGTCGGCTTGTCAGCCTCAAAGTCCTGGACGATAACGGGCAGGGGGAGGCCAGCAGCCTTCTGGCCGCAATTGACGAAATCCAACGCGTAAACGGATTTGGCCGTAATCTTCGGATACACGGCGTGAACCTGAGCGTCGGGTATGGGTTCGAGCCGGAGTGGTTCGCCTGCGGCCAAAGCCCTGTCTGCGTGGAGGTCGACCTGCTGGTCCGTTCCGGTGTGGTTGTTGTTGTGGCTGCAGGAAACACCGGATACGGCTACAACCGGACCGCGTACGGCGGGCCGCCCGCGGCGGGCCTGGACGTGACCATCAATGATCCGGGCAACGCGGAGCTGGCGATCACCGTTGGATCCACGCACCGCGAAAGGCCACACATTTATGGGGTCTCGTACTTTTCATCCAAAGGGCCCACCGGGGACGGGCGAATGAAGCCGGATCTGGTGGCACCGGGAGAAAAGATCCTGTCCTGTGGGGCGGGAAAGGCCCTGGGGAAAGCGCAGAACGAAGAGAAAGATTGCCAGTACCTGGAAGACAGCGGCACCAGCATGGCCGCGCCGCACGTTTCCGGGGTCATCGCTGCCTTCCTGTCCGTGCGGCGGGAATACATCGGGAAGTCGGAAGAGGTCAAGAACATCTTCCTGGCCTCCGCAACCGACCTGAAACGGGACCCCCATTTCCAAGGCCATGGATTGGTCGACCTAATGCGCGCCATCCAGTCCGTTTGAATCAGCGGAGGAATACCGTGAGCGAAATATCCGGATTTCCGTACTACGAGGCGGAATTCACGAAGGAAGGCACCGCCGCCAACGCAGCCGAAGTCGCTGCCTTGGGGCAGCCCCTGGCAGCCGGTGAGGCTACGGACCTGGTCGTTCTGTCCCACGGGTGGAATAACGACATGGACGAGGCACGACGGCTGTATGAAGCGTTTACCTCGCGGATGCGGGCAGTCCTGGACACGGGGAAGGTACCGGCCGCAGCACAGCGGAAAATCGCGGTCCTTGGCGTGCTTTGGCCATCGAAGAAGTTCGCCGAGAAGGACCTCATACCAGGGGGAGCGGCCGGTCTGGAAGGTCCGTTTCCCGACACACTCCTGGCCGGGCAGATCGATGACCTGGCAGGCGTCTTCAGCAGTCCCAAGGCCGAAGTGAACCTGGCGCTGGCCAGGACCCTGGTGCCGAAGCTGGAGGACAGTCCCAAGGCCCGCGCCGAGTTCGCGGATCTGATCCGTTCCATCTTGCCGCGCGAAGCCGAGGAAGGGGAGGAAGAAGACAGATCGGATCTCTTCTTCGCCCTGACCGGAAACCAAATCATG
>JBDTQQ010000471.1:0-2861 GCA_039932075.1 Pseudarthrobacter sp.
CGAGTACTCGCGGACCGCGGCACGCAAGACCTTCTCGCTGGCGGAGCTGAAAACGGCCATGCAGGGGATCGAGTTCCGGGCCACCGAGGCGTTCATCGACGAGATTCCGGCAGCGTACAAACCCATCGACCAGGTCATGCACGACGCCGCGGACCTGGTCAAGGTGCGTCACAAACTGCGGCAGCTGATCAACGTCAAAGGGGACTGATCCGGCCGCTCACGGGTCCGATCCGCGTGCGGAATGTGACGCCGCGTGAACGCGCGTGACCCCCCGTTTCTGCTTCATTGAATGGGTTTATGTCACTCCCTATGGTGAAACAATGACAAGTTCCAAGCCCGGGATGACCCGCATCGTGGCAGGCGAAAGCGCTGTACCCCAGCGCAAGCGTGCCGTCGAAGCTGCCCTGGCCATCGGACTCGTTTTGCTCATCGCTTTGGGTGCTGTGGTGGCGTCCAACATCTCCCGGGACGCGTCCGCGGAAGCCGCTACGCCGGCGCCCACACCGGCTGAAGAACTCAAGCTGGGCTACTTCGGAAACCTGACCCACGCTCCCGCACTCGTGGGTGTAAAGCAGGGAATCCTTGCCCGCAACCTGGGCAACACCAAACTCAGCACCGAAACGTTCAACGCCGGGCCTGCCGCGATCGAGGCCCTGAACGCCGGCGCCATCGACGCCACCTACATCGGTCCCAACCCGGCCATCAACTCGTTCGTCAAGAGCCGGGGGGAATCCGTCAGTGTCATCGCGGGCGCCGCAGCGGGCGGCGCGCAGCTGGTGGTCAAACCGGAAATCACCTCGGCCGCGGACCTCAGGGGCAAGACTCTTGCTTCGCCGCAGTTGGGCGGCACCCAGGACGTTGCGCTGCGCGCGTGGCTCTCTTCGCAGGGCTACACAACCAATGTGGACGGCAGCGGCGACGTCGCCATCAACCCCACGGACAATGCGCAGACGCTGAAGCTGTTCCAGGATGGAAAGCTCGACGGCGCGTGGCTGCCTGAGCCGTGGGCGTCCCGTTTGGTGCTGAGCGCCGGGGCGAAGGTCCTGGTGGATGAAAAGGACCTGTGGGACGGTTCGCTCTCCGGCAAGGCCGGCGAGTTCCCCACCACCATCCTGATCGTGAACAAGAAGTTCGCGGCCGAGCACCCGGACACCGTGAAAGCCCTCCTGCGCGGCCACGCCGAGTCCGTGGCCTGGCTGAACAACGCACCCGCCGCTGAGAAAGCGAACGTCATCAACTCCGCCCTGCAGGAATCAGCCGGGGCGGCGCTACCTGCCGACGTCCTGGAACGGTCCCTGCAGAACGTCATTTTCACCGTGGATCCCCTCGCCGGAACCTACCCCAAACTGCTGGCCGACGGCGTGACTGCAGGAACCACCAAACAGTCCGACATCACCGGCCTGTTCGACCTCCGCGCCCTGAACGAAGTCATCGGTACCGGCCAGCGCGTCTCTGCCGCCGGCCTCGGCCAGGACTGACCTCGCGGCCACCGCACCACCTACCTACCTAAGGACGGGACCATGCCAGTCGTACTGGAACAGCTGGGCAAACGCTTCGGCGACGGCGCCCCGGTGCTGGAGGATGTCAACGCCACCATCGGCGCGGGTGAGTTCGTCGCCCTGCTCGGTGCGTCCGGCTGCGGCAAATCCACCCTGCTGAACATCATGGCGGGACTGGAGGTCCCGACGTCGGGCGCCCTGGAAGTACCCAGCGACGGTGCCGCGTTTATGTTCCAGGACGCAGCCCTCTTCCCCTGGCTGACCGCGCGGGAGAACATCGAACTTGCCCTCAAGCTGCGCGGTGTGGGTAAGGCCGAACGCCGTGTCAAGGCCGATGAACTCCTGGAGCTGGTGCACCTCGGCGAGGCGGGGGACAAGCGCCCGCACGAGCTCTCCGGCGGCATGCGCCAGCGCGTGGCACTGGCCCGGGCGTTGTCCCAAGACCGGCAGCTGCTGCTGATGGACGAACCGTTCGCCGCCCTCGACGCCATCACCCGCGACCTCCTCCACGACGAACTGGAACGCATCTGGAAGGAAACCGGGCGCACCATCGTCTTCGTCACGCACAACGTCCGCGAGGCCGTCCGGCTCGGCCAGCGCGTGCTGCTGCTCTCGTCCCGCCCCGGCCGGGTTGTGCAGGAATGGGCCGTCACCGAGGAACACCGAACCGACGCCGGCCTCGCCGGACAGCTGACCGGGGTCATCACCGCCCGGCTGCGTGAGGAGATTCGCCGCCATGCCAAGTAAGTCCACCCCTCTCGCCGAATCGCCGGTTTCAACGAGCTCCATCAACGAACCGGAGACCCACAAAGTCCACGCCGCGCTCACCCGCACCTCCACCGGGCACGAGGACCTGCGCGAGCTTGAGGCCGGGCTCGATTCGCTCCAGTCCGACGCCGCCCGCAAGCACCGGATCGACTGGAGCCGCGTGCTCCTGCCCGTGGCCGCACTGGTGGTCCTGGTCGTGGTCTGGCAGTTCTATGTATCGCTCGGCTTCAAACGCCGCGACCTGGTCCCCGGGCCGCTCGACGTGCTGGGCCAGATCGGGGTCCTGTGGGGCGAAGCCAAATTGCAGGAAGCTGTGTGGACGTCGCTGCAGCGCGGGCTGGTTGGGTTCCTGATCAGCGTCGCCATCGCTACTCCGGTGGGGCTGCTGCTGGCCCAGGTTGCTCCACTGCGCCGCGCCTTCGGACCCCTGATCTCCGGCCTGCAGGTGCTGCCTTCCGTGGCGTGGGTGCCCGCGGCCATCATCTGGTTCGGGCTCACCGACGCCACCGTCTATTTTGTGGTGTTCATGGGCGCCATCCCGTCCATCATCAACGGGCTGATCTCCGGCGTGGACCAGATCCCGCCGCAGTACCG
>JBDTQQ010000472.1:0-2850 GCA_039932075.1 Pseudarthrobacter sp.
AGCAAACGGGCAGGGGTAACACTGTTTTCTGACGGTTCTGACTACACTTTCGGATTGGCGTGGGTCACAGGCCGTGCGTTGAGGAAGCGTCCAACGCCTGATCCACCACGGCGGTGGCGGCTTGGTCCATGTCGGCACCGATTCGGTAAGCGATGCCTGAACGAGTGCGTGGAGGGGGGAACCTATCCATCGGAAAGCCGCAGTCTTGAAGGATTTATTGCATAGACTCTGTACAACGAGCTGAGTTCTGTCGGTGCTGTCCGGACTTGCTTGTTAGTGACCCACCCCGTAACCCATTTCCCGGAGCGCAGACTTTTGGCCTCGCCGTCCTCATTCCAGTCCCAGATATATCGGTCCTTGCCGGAAATCGAGAGGGCCGATGCCATTGTCGACAGGATTACCAAGGCCATCGGCCTCGGGCTGCTCAAAGTAGGTGAACGCTTGCCCCCCGAAGCTGCGCTCTCGGACATGTTTGGGGTTGGCGGTGCGACCCTTCGCGAAGCTTTGGGGGAACTGCGCGAGCAGGGAGTCGTCGAGACCCGCAGAGGCCGGAGCGGGGGAACCTTCGTCGTCAGCCAGCCTCGAACCCAGACCGACACCATCCGGGACTGGTTCCTCTCGACGTCCATTTCCGAAATCCGTGATATCGGAGACGAACATTCCGCTATCGCATCCACCACCGTCCGCCTGGCATGTGAGCGTGCCGAAGCACACGACTTTGACCGTCTTCAGGAACTTGCCCGGGCATTGGTACTGGCCGATACCCCCGAAGTGCGTGCACCTGCTGACAGCCGCTTCCACATCGAGTTGGCAGTAGCCGCGCAATCACCGAGGCTTACCAATGCCGAAATCCGGCTTCAGGAAGAAACAGTTCAGCAGCTATGGACACCCCTCACGGTGGCATTTGACCCCGAACAGGCAACTGCTGAACACTTGGAATTGGTCCGGGCCGTCGCCCAGGACCAACCCGAGAAGGCCCAGAAACTAGTACTTGAGCACATCAGGCGAAATATTTTCCACCTGATTGACACGAAACTCACCCTCGGCTACGCCCAATCAATCCAGGATGGCCAATGAAGCCCGCCACTGAAGTCGTACATGCTGCCACTGCCCTCACTTCGTGGATTAGCGGCGTCTGCACGGAGACTGAGAAGCTCTCCAGCACCGTTGCCTCACTGCTTGAACGAAATCTCGTCGGCAAGTCCAAGATCGATAAGGCCGCACTGGCCGGGTTGGACGAACTCTCACGGGAGTTCCTGACGAAGAACACTTTTGCTGTCGGCGCCGGGACCTTCTTCGCGGCGGAATCCGTCGAGGAGGGCGGCCGAGCTTTGGAATGGTGGTCGCGCAAGGAATCCGGTGCCATCGGCAGGCTCGATCTCGACATGACTCCAGGCAGCCAACGATATTACGACTACGAGAAGCTGCCGTACTTCTCGACCGCCGCTTCCACAGGTGAGCAGAGCCTTTGGGGGCCCTATGTGGACTTTCTCGGCTTCGAGGAATACATCCTCACATTTGCGGCTCCGCTTTCCGTCCATGGGCGTTTCACTGGCGTAGCTGCTTGCGACATCCGGATCAAGGACCTGGAACCCCTCATCATGCCCACCCTGCGCGTCATCCCAGGCGATGCCGCCCTCGTCAACGCCAGCAACCGCGTCATTCTCGGTAACTCCGGGTTGTATCTGGTTGGCGAGCGGATCAAATCCGGGTCTCCACACCAGCATCGGCTGGCTCTGGATGTTCCCCATCTGGGGCTCTCACTGATCTACACCACCTAAGCTTGTTATTTAACCTTGTAGTGGGCTGCTCCGATGGGCTGGATGAGGGGTTTGACCCGGTTGGTGCCGCCCTTGGGTCGTCCCGGTCCGGGAGCCGGGGCTTTCGTTGACCTTGCCGGGTGTACCGCGTTCTGGCAGGTCCGCCGATAGTTCGCCCGGACCCGTGCAGGGGTGAGCTTTCGGGGCGGGGGTGACGTTTGCCAGGGCAACCGGTGATCGATGGCCAGAGGCCTTGCCAGTCGCAGCAGCGCATGGGCAGTCACCACGATCCAGGTCCACCGGTCGGCTGCTGCGGGGTGACGCAGCCGGGGAGTGGTCCACCCCAGGCCCTGCTTCAGGAACCGAAACGTGTGTTCCAGGTCGAAGCGCCGTAAATACATCGACCACCAGTTCTATGCCTCTATGGCGTTGGCGGGCGCTGGTTTCGAGGCCCAGAGCCACAATGGTTTCGGGTCCCGGTTTCCCGGTAGACGATCGATGCTCACACCGATGACGGTTCCTTCGACCAGGGGCAAGGGGCCCTGATGGTTCTTGAAGCCTCCGCGGGAATCGATTTTGGGGTGCATGTTGGCAACGCGACCGCACCGGTCCTGCCGTAGCGTTCCAGGTCATGCCGGGAGGAGCACACCGGCACCGGGTGGGTGGACGGATCGCGGAGCACGAGCTTTGACCCGTGCCGTGGTTGGCGGCCCTTGGTCGGCCCGCGGCGTGCTCCCGCGGGAGCATGGAACACCCTGTCCGAACGGAGCCTGCCGACCAGGATGACCGGCAGGTCTTGTAGGAGCCAGGCCAAGCGGACCACATCGTATCCGGCGTCCATGACCACCAGGATGTCGGGATCCGGGTCTTGCTGTTGACCCGTCTCGATCAGCCGGTCAATGACCCCGCGTAGCTGGGCAGCGGTGACGTCTGTGGCATCATCGCCGGGGCCCAGCCGCACCACATCGAGCAACGCGGTCCATGAAGTGGCCCCGGTTCAAGGGCGGCAACGAAGGAATAGGGCCACCCCGGTAGCCACAGCCGATCCGGTACCGTTGCGGTGAAATCCCGCCTGACGTGGTCATCGCGC
>JBDTQQ010000473.1:0-2848 GCA_039932075.1 Pseudarthrobacter sp.
GGTTCACGGTGATGCCGATCCGGTGCAGCCGGTCCTCGCCCTGCTGGCCGTCCAGCGCCGAGTTGCGCAGGTCCACCAGGACCAGGTGCACGTCGGTGCCGCCGCCCACGACGGAGATACCGTATTCGGCGACGTCCGGTGCGAGCAGGCGCTCGGCCAGGATCTTGGCCCCTTCCAGGGTGCGTTGCTGCCGGTCCTTGAACTCATCACTTGCTGCGATCTTGAAGGCCACGGCCTTGGCGGCGATGACGTGTTCCAGCGGGCCGCCCTGCTGGCCGGGAAAAACGGCGGAGTTAATCTTGCGCGCCAGGGACTCACGGCTGAGGATCACGCCGCCGCGCGGGCCGCCGAGGGTCTTGTGGGTGGTGGTGGTGACGACGTCGGCGTACGGGACGGGGTTGGGGTGCAGCCCGGCGGCGACGAGGCCGGCGAAATGAGCCATATCGACCATGAGGTAGGCGCCCACGGCGTCGGCGATCCGGCGGAACTCCGCGAAGTCGAGCTGGCGCGTGTACGCGGACCAGCCGGCCACGATCATTTTGGGGCGGTGCTCGAGGGCCAGGGCCTCGACTTCGGCCATGTCCACGGTCATGTCGGATTCGCGCACATGGTAGGGGACGACGTTGTAGAGCTTGCCGGAAAAGTTGATGCGCATGCCGTGGGTGAGGTGTCCGCCGTGTGCCAGCGAGAGTCCCATGATGGTGTCGCCCGGTTCCAGCAGGGCAAACATGGCGGCGGCGTTGGCCTGGGCGCCCGAGTGGGGCTGCACGTTCGCGGCTTCCGCGCCGAACAGGGCCTTGATCCGGTCGATCGCGAGCTGTTCGATCACGTCGACGTGCTCGCAGCCGCCGTAGTAGCGCTTGCCGGGGTAGCCCTCGGCGTACTTGTTCGTCAGGACCGAGCCCTGTGCCTCCATGACCGAGGCCGGGGCGAAGTTCTCAGAGGCGATCATCTCGAGCGTGGACTGCTGGCGGCTCAGCTCTCGGTCAATGGCCCGGGCGACGTCGGCGTCGACGCTGGCCAGGGGTTCATTCAGGGTGCCCGTCATGGCGGCCTCTTTCGGTTCAAGGAAACAGATAGACAAATGCAACAGCGTTGCGTTGAATGCAACTCTAGATCGTAGGAGGTGTTGCGTCAATCACTTTTCTTCCAGCCCTGCATGTAGTACCTGCATGTAGTCAGATTTCTTTTCAGTCCGCCACTAGACCCTTGACTGTGTTTCAGCTCACGCCTAATCTGATGCAACAGCGTTGCGTTCAATGCAACCCCAAATTTTCATTGGTGGACATATGAGTAACGAACCAAACAAGGCGTCAACGATCCCGGATCCCAGCTCTCGGCGGGCTCCGGGCCCAGACTCACAACCTCCGACGGCCGGCGGGTCCGGACCGGGTGGGGAACACTCCGCGGTCAGCAGGGAGACCCGGCGCCGGGTAGTCGCGGCGAGCTTCATCGGCAATTTTGTCGAGTGGTTTGACTACGCCGTGTACGGCTACCTGGCCGTCACCATCGCCGCGGTCTTCTTCCCCGAATCCGATCCCCAGACGGGTCTGCTGCTGACTTTCGCCCTGTTCGCGATCTCGTTCCTGGTTCGGCCGCTGGGCGGCTTCGTGTGGGGCCATATCGGCGACCGCGTCGGGCGCCGAACTGCCCTTTCCCTGTCAATCCTGATCATGTCCGGGGCAACGTTCTGCATCGCACTGATCCCCGGGTACGACACGATCGGCATCTGGGCTCCGATCCTGCTCCTGATCATCCGCGTCGCCCAGGGCTTCTCCGCCTCCGGGGAATATGCCGGCGCGTCCGCGTTCCTGGTGGAGTACGCCCCGGCCAACAAGCGCGGCCTCTACGCCGCCGTCGTGCCCGCAAGTACCGCCGCAGGCCTGCTGCTCGGCTCCCTGCTCGCGGGTCTCCTGACCACCCTGCTCAGCTCCGACGCAATGCAAAGCTGGGGATGGCGCCTGCCGTTCCTTCTCGCCGCCCCGATGGGCCTGATCGGACGCTACATCCGCACCAAGCTCGAAGACACCCCGGTCTTCCGCGAGCTCGCAGCCGAGGACCAGACCATCAAGGCCCCCGTCTTCGGCCTCTTCCGCAACCATTGGCGGCTGCTGCTGAAGGCGGTTGGTGCAGTGTTGCTCAACGCCGTCGGCTTCTACGTGATCCTCAGCTACATGCCGACCTACCTGTCCTCGGAGCTGGGCCTGGGAGCCACCGAATCCTTCCTGGCCACCACCATCGCGCTGATCACGTACATCGGGTTCATCTTCCTGACCGGAATGCTCTCCGACCGCTACGGCCGCAAGAAGGTGCTCATCACCGCATCCATCACCTTCATCGTGCTGACGGTGCCCGCCTTCGCCCTGCTCGGAACCGGAAACTTCCTGGTCATCGTCCTGGTCCAGATCCTGCTCGGCGCCATGCTTACCCTCAATGACGGCACGCTCCCGAGCTTCCTTGCCGAAATGTTCCCGACCCGGGTCCGCTACAGCGGCTTCGCGGTCAGCTTCAACCTCTCCAACGCGCTCTTCGGCGGCACCGCACCGTTCATGGCGACCCTGCTCATCGCCGCCACGCACAACAACCTGGCCCCGGCCTGGTACCTGGTCGCAGCTGCACTCATCTCCCTGATCGCCGTCGCGCTCTCCCGCGAAACCAGCAAGGAACCACTGAGCCACGTATAGCCCAGACCGCTCCAATCCAACTTTCTTCACCAATAGAACAGCATCAAAGAGAAGGGCACCACCACAATGACCAGCACAGCATCCGAGAACGCCACGTCCATCGCAGAACTGGAGCGCTTGAAGGTCCTGCATAACGGGCAGAAGGAAAAGCTGACGTTTTCCAC
>JBDTQQ010000474.1:0-2837 GCA_039932075.1 Pseudarthrobacter sp.
GTGGATTTCAGTGTTGAGAGTCATGGTTTTCTCCTTGGTTCTTTCTTGAGGATGAGATCCCCTATGGCCTGACAGGCGAGTTGCCCCGTGACATGAGCGGCGTTGGCGAATACGTGGCAGACCACTCATGTGCTTGAAACTGCCTGGAGGACGCCGGGACTGGACGTTGCCAGCGGAGCTCAACTCTGAACTCCGCTGGCGTGATACCGGTCACGTGTTCCTCGTTGCAGCCAAGCTACGTGAAATAAATCATTTAGTCTAGCTTTTTTTAGGGATATTCTCTTATTGCTCTATTTATGGCGCGCTGCGGGGGTTTAGCGGGCCAGCAGCCAATCAGATGCTGCTTTGCGGTAGCGGATGATGCCTTTGTACTCGGCCATGTCCTCGGGAAGTTCTGCCAGGACGTGGCCGAGTTTGTTCCGCCAGGCGGGGACTTTGGCGATGTCACTGAGGGGCAAGAGGTAGCTGCGTATCAGGAACAGCACGACCCCGGTGTGGGGTAGGCGGATCAGGTGCTGGACTTCAACCCGGAGGTGGAGCTTGTCGGGCATGTCGGGGTCGGTGGCAATGGTTCCGCGGTCCGGGCCCCATTCGGGGTAGGTTTCGGTGGAGGTGTCCAGGCGCTGGCCGATGGTCATGGTCCAGTTGGTGCGGCGGAACTGCTCTCCGGGTTGGAGCCGCATGAGGAATTGCTCAGCGCGTGCGACGATGTTTTCTTCCTTGACCCGCGGAACGGGGCCGTGGATTTCCAGGAAGCTCATGCCGACATCGAAATTGAAGGACCAGTCCGCGGCGAAGGTGACCAGGCCGGCGTCGAGCCACATCGTGTTGTCCCGGACGTCGAGCAGGACGATGTCGTCCTGGATCTGTGTGCCGAGGAACCGGATAGGCTCCATGGGCAGCGAGTCCTCATCGCCCATAGTGAATGCAATGTCCAGGCCCTGCAGCTTGTTCTGCCAGCGGCAGGCGCTCCCTTCCCGGTGGAAGGACATGATTTCCGGGTTTTCCTCTGCCATGGCCGGCAGGAGCATCGCTATCGTGTCCCACACGGCGGGCCGCATGTGGGGCAGGACCTGCATGCGTGACGGGTCGCGGGCCAGGATCGCCTCGCGGTCCGCAAGTTCCTGATGGTAGAACTCGTCGACGTCGATCACCCCGGCACCCCAGGAGCCGGCCTCTGTATTCTTTTCCTTATTGGCCGGTTCGACGTTCGCGCTGTAGCGGTATGTGTCGGAGGCAAATGGAAAGGGAAAGCGCCTGATCCGTTCCGGGAGGAGTGCGGCGTCAGGATCGGTTTCGATGATCGTGCTACTCAAAGGTCCAACTCCAATTCTGGGTCGTTGCTACGCGAAACGCAGCACATCATTGTGGTGTTCGCGGCTTTTTCCTGGTCGGATAGGTAAAGGTCCCGGTGCTGGGGTGCGCCGCCAAGCACGGGCAGGACGCATTCGCCGCAGATGCCTTTACGGCACATATTGGGAATGGTTTTCCCTGCTGTTTCGAGCGTCTCCAGCAGCGAAACGCCTGCCTGGACTTCCAAGCTGACGCCGCTGCGTGCCAGATGCACCGTAAAGGGTTCACCAGCGTCCAGTTCGGCTGCGCCAAAGGCTTCTGAGTGGAGCCGGGCCGATGACCAGCCTTGGCTCCGGGCCTCGTCCAGGACCGCGTCCATGAAGACAACCGGACCGCACACGTAAAGGTGGGTTCCGAGGGGCTGCGTTGTGAGCGCTTCCGCCAGAACGTTTTGGAAACTGCCCCGGTCGGTGCACTCGACCAAAGCGGTCAACCCCGGCCCCAGCAGTTCCCGCGCTTCCGCCACGTGGGCGCCGGCGTCTGGCCGGTGCACGTAGATCATTGAAGCTGTGTTGCCCCGTTCCACGGCGGCCCTGGCATGCGAAAGAATCGGTGTGATCCCGATTCCTGCAGCAACAAGCAGATGATGCGTCGCCGTTGATGCGGGAGCAAACGCACTCCGGGGGCGCGAAACGTTAACACGGTCACCGACGCAAAGCCGGTGCATGGCCACGGAGCCGCCGGCGCCTTCTTCGACCCTCAGAACAGAGATGGTGTAATCGGATGGTGCGTTGCCTGAACCTGTCAGCGAGTATGCATTGACGCCGCTCCCGTATTGGACCACCAGGTGGCTCCCCGGGACATAGGAGGGCAACGTTCCACCTTCCGGAGCAGCCATCGTAATGCTGACAATCGATTCCGTCTGACGGCTGACGTCCGTCACCTCCAGCTGGAGGCCTCCCTCCACCGCCGGGTGGGCCTGGGGCTGGAGCGCCATCGCGGTCATGCTGCCTCCTCGGCATGGGCTGAGTAGCCCAAATATGAGCCAATTCGTCGGGAAAAATGATCAGTGACGGTCAAGGTGGTGGCGCATCCTTGACACTTCACCTCGGTGCCGGCTGCCTCATCAGTGGTGGTGGTAAGGCAATGCGGGCAATAAACAAACCGGGGTCCGGTTTCCTGGGGCAGGAGTGTTACTTCCTCGCCCAGGAGTCCGCAGTCCGCCGCGGCGGCGGCGGCTGCACGGATATCAGTTGTGGGGCCGGCGAGGACAAGGCGGGCGCCTACACGGGCAGTGCTGAATACAGACTTCAGTTCCGAGAGGGTGTCGGCGGTTGCCGAGTCGAAATGGAGATCGTACCGGGGCTGGCCATCGGTGACTGGAACTGCGGTGTCACCTGTGGATCCGAAAGATACACAGATGACACCGCGGAAACCAGGTTCCAGGCCGTTGCCGGCTGATGGCGGCATGGACGCGGAACGCATGGCTGGTCCTTACGGGTTGAAGGTGCGGTCGCCGGCGAAGAACCCCAGGCCGTACTCGG
>JBDTQQ010000475.1:0-2834 GCA_039932075.1 Pseudarthrobacter sp.
CGCTGGGAGACGAACGCCCCGCAACGCTGGCCAGCACCGGCGTCTCCGGGCTCTTTCTGGCTGCAGGCCTCGCGGCTGCAGCGCTCGCCGTCGGAGGCGTGCTGCTGGCGGTGCTCCGGCGGCGGAAGCGGCAACGCCCCACCCCGCGATGACCTATCACTTATCGTCGTCATCGGCGACGGATGACGACGATAAGTGATAGAGCAACGGGGGCGGCCAGGCGTAAGATTTCTCCCGTAGGAGGTGGCGAAATGAACCTAGCCCTAAACACAGCCACAACCATCCTGCCGGTTGATGACGTGGCGCGCGCCCACAGTTTTTACACTGAAAAATTGGGCCTCCCGCTCCGCGGAATGACAGAGGATGGAAGCGAGTTGCTTGGTGCCGACGGCGGCCCGATGCTGCAGCTGAAGCCAGTCTCGGATGGGAAACATTCCGAGCACACCGCCCTCAGTTTCGAGGTGCGCGATATTGAGCGGACTGTCCAGGACATGGAGGCCAGCGGCGTCCGGTTCCAGGATTACGACCTGCCCAACCTGAAGACGGAAAACCATATCTGCACCACGGACTCCGAGAAGTGCGCTTGGTTCATGGACACAGAGCACAACATCCTCTGCGTCCATGAAACCTTGCGAGCCCAGGTTGACTACCAGCTTTGAGGTGGCCCGCTAGCACGCCCGGCCGCTGACACGGCCCGCAAGGCAGGCGTCCTTAGGCTTCTGCGCCGCCGTGGAGGCCGTCGTCGCTGCTGTCATCCGAGGGGCCGGTGCCCGTGTCGGTCAAGTCCATGTTCCCGCGTGATTCCTCCATGGTGGGTCCGCCACGCGGCACGCTGTAGGTGTCCGGGCGGATGCCGTGCAACTGTTCCTCGATCAGCGCCTGCTCTTCGCTGAAGCGGATGACGGTGGCCTCGTCGCCGACGTCGCCAGGGCTGTCCTCCCGGAGGGTGGAGGGGTTGGGACCGATGAATCCGGGCTCAGGCTCTTTGTGGTGACCCATGGCTGGCCTTCCTTCGGTTGTGGCTGGCTGTGTCTTCCCAACGTAGCCCATGTGGTCGCGGACAAAACAAAAGCGGTGGACCACCCGGGGTGGTCCACCGCTTTTGTCATGGAGCGCAGTTAGCTGGCGTTTTCCTCCAGCGTGAGGTCGCGGTCCCTGGTCTCGGGGGCCTTGATTGCCTGGACCAGCGAGATGCCCACGATGATCATCATGTAGACGGCGATGGGCCAGTAGGAATTGGTGAACCAGGCCAGCAGGGCGGAGCAGAGGATAGGTGCGATGCCGCCGCCAAAGATGGCGGAGAACTCGCGGGCGATCGCCACGCCGGCGTAGCGGTACTTGGAGCCGAACAGTTCGGCGTACATGGCGGACTGGGCCGCGATGCCGCCCTCAACGGCGAAGGTGAAGCCCACGGCGTACACCAGTGCGATCAGCCAGACGTTGCCCGTGCTGCTGAGCCAGAATGCCGGGAAGGAGAACAGGAAGAGGAACGCGAGGATAAAGACGTTCACGGGCTTCCGGCCCCAGCGGTCGGTGGCCCGCCCGGCGATCAGTGCCGCGGGGATGGCGAACAGGCCGCCCATGGCCAGCATCTGGGGGATCAATGACTTCTCGACGCTGACAACGGAGATCAGGAAGGTGCCCAGGAACGCCTGGTAAATGTACGAGTGGGCGTGCGTGCCCATGTTGATGAGGAAGACCTGGCGGAGCGGCCGGCGGCCCTTCTTGAGGACTTCCGAAACCGGGGAAGCAGCCTCCACGTGCTCCTTCTTCAGTTCGGCGAAGACCGGAGATTCCTTCATGTTGCGGCGGATCAGGTACGCGGCAATGGTCACCAGTGCGCTGGAGAGGAACACCAGGCGCCAGCCCCAGGACTCGAGGTCTTCACGCGGCAACAGCTGGACCAGGATCCAGGCGCCGGAACCAAAGACGGAGCCGACGGCGGCACCCGCCCAAACGAGCGACGTCATGGCTCCGCGCTTTCCCTTGGGAGCAAACTCGGCGAGCAGCACCACGGCGCTGGCCATTTCTGCGCCGGCGCCGAAGCCCTGGATGAAGCGCAGCACGGTCAGCAGGATCGGGGCGAGGATGCCCACGGATTCGTAGGTGGGCAGCAGACCCATGGCGAAGGTGGCGGTTCCCATCAGGGCCAGTGTGGCCACGAGGACGAACTTGCGCCCAATCTTGTCGCCGTAGCGGGAGAAGAACAGGCCGCCCATAGGCCGGGCGATGAAGCCGACGGCGTACGCGCCGAAGCTTGCAATGAAGCCTACTGCAGGGGAGACGTTGGGGAAGAACAGGGTGTTGAAGATGATGGCAGTGCCAACACCGTAGACAACCATGTCGTAGTTTTCCAGGACTGTGCCGATGAAACCGGCCCAGCCGGCGCGGCGCAGTTCGGTCTTGTTGACGGCGGCAGGGTGAAGCGCACCGTGTGTCTGTGTGCCCGTAGGCGAGGGGCTTTGCGTCATTGCTTTTCCTGTTCTGAGACGGCGCCCACAGCTCCGTCGACGCGGGTACCACCGTATAGGAAGTCGCATCTTTGGGCAACCGGTTGCCCAAAGATGCAGAAAGTTGCCAGCGACGTCGGTGCGGCCGGGCGCCGTGGCTGAAGCCGTGTTGGCAGGGGCGTTTCCGCCGGCCAGCACCCCCACCCCGCCCCCTGCGACGCTCCCTCACCTGATGGGTGTTTTCTCCATTCGCTCTCTCACTTTCCTAAAGAAAGAGAGAGCATCCCAAAAAAACCGACATTAAGTGAATTTCTCAGGGGCGCTTCGCGCTGCCGTGGGGACCGAAAATGTGGTGCAGCGGTGATCGTTGCGGGGTCTGGGGCT
>JBDTQQ010000476.1:0-2815 GCA_039932075.1 Pseudarthrobacter sp.
ACGCCGCCGCACTCCGGGTGCTCCCCGCTTTTTGCGTCGGCGGACAAACGGCCGTGACAGTGTTGACTGCCGCCGGCTTTACTGACGTCACGCTGGTGGCCGAACAGGCCGAGCCTGATCCGGATTTCCCCACGGTGAGCTTTCCCAATCCGGAGGAGCCCGGCGCCCTGGACCTGGCACTCGAGACCGCCGCCCGCCTGGACGCCGACATTGTCCTGGCCAACGATCCCGACGCCGACCGTGCCGCGGTGGCCGCAAAGGACCCGGACACCGGCGCCTGGCGCATGCTGCGCGGGGATGAGGTCGGAGCGTTGCTGGGGGCCCATATCGTGGCCCGTCTCGCGGCGGGCAGTGCTCCCTCGGCGGGCAGCGTTGCGGCGGACGCCGGTCCTGCACCGGACCAGGCCGAAACGCCCGACGGCGGTGATTCAGCGGGTGCCGAACCTGTCGGCGTGTTCGCCAATTCCATCGTGTCCTCGCGGCTGCTCTCCCGCATCGCCGCGGCGGCCGGGTATGCCCATGAGGAAACTCTGACCGGCTTTAAGTGGATTTCCCGGGTACCCGGGCTGCTGTACGGCTATGAGGAAGCCCTGGGCTATTGTGTGGCGCCGGACCTGGTCCGGGACAAGGACGGCATCTCGGCCGCGGTACTCATCGCAGAGATGGCCGCCGCCGCCAAAGCTGCCGGCAAGACCGTCTTCGACACGCTGGATGAGCTCTACCTCCAGCACGGACTGCACGCCAGCGATCAGCTGAGCATCCGGGTGGCGGACCTGGGCCTGCTGGACGCCATGATGAACCGCTTGCGTGTCACCCCGCCCGAGTCATTCGGTTCGTCCGCCATAGAGACCTTCGTGGACCTGGCCGAAGGGAGCGAACATTTGCCGCCCACCGACGGCCTGTTGTACCTGACCCGCGACCAGACCCGGGTGATCATCCGGCCCAGCGGCACCGAACCGAAGCTCAAGTGCTACTTGGAGGTCCTCCGCCCGGTGGAGTCAGCAGCCGAACTTCCGGAGGCCCGGCAGGCCGCCCGGCTCGCCCTCGATGCAGTGATCGGCGATGTCCGCGAGGCCCTCGGACTCTAGCCGTGCCTGCTAGACCTCGACTTCGATGAAGCCATCGGAGATGCGGGTCCTGAACGTTGCCAGGCGCACTGCCGCGGTACCGAAGCATTCACCGGTCTCCAGGTCGTAGACCTCTTTGTGCAGCGGCGAGGCGATGGTTGGCCTGGTGCCGCGGGATCCTAGGATGCCCCGGGCCATGACGTGGGCACCGGTCGCCGGGTCCTCGTGTGCCACGGCAAAAACCTCACTGGGGCCGGTCCTGAAGAGCGCCACCTGGCGGCCGGCGATGAGTGCTGCCTCGCCCCAGGCGAGCTCGAGTTCCGCCACAGGGCAAACCCGGTGCCAACCGGTAGCGATCTCAGTGGTGTCGGTGGCGAGTGCCCCTAATTCCAGTGTTGCCGTCATAACCGGTTCAACTCCCCGTGCTTGTCTGTCTGAATTTTTGGGCCACTTTTGTGTGCCCGTCATGGCCTTCGTGGCCGTACTAACAACCTAGGCACCGGGTGTTTCAACGGGGTGCTGTGAATGTGTCCAGCGGGTAAAAGAGACCTCACCCGGCCGGAAATGCATTCGTGATGCAGAAGTTAAGCCCACGAAACAATTGGGAAACTGAAGCGAAACTGCGGCTGCCTAGTCTGAATGGACACCTCGTCAGAGAAGGTCGCAGAACACCGTCTGCGGCCCATGCGAAAGGCCCACAGTGACCGAACAGACTTCAAGCACAGAGAACCCGCGCCGCATCGTCGTCGCCGGTGGCGGCCCCGCTGCCCACCGCTTCGCCGATGCCATGCATTCCCGTGGCCTCGAAGGCTGGCATGTCACGGTCCTCACCGAGGAAGCCCACCTGCCGTACGACCGAGTGGCCCTCTCCAAGGCACTCACGGACACCGACGTGGACCTGACGCTGGGATCAGCGTCCATGTGGGAGCACCCTTCCCTGGAGCTGAAGACCGGCGAGCGCGTGGTGAAGGTCAATCCCGAAGCCAAGACGGTGGAAACCGCTGCCGGCAGCACGTTCGAATACGACGACCTGGTGGTCGCCACCGGCTCGAATGCCGCCCGCCTGCCCATCCCCGGCAACGAACTCACGCACGTCTACCGCACGCTTGAAGACGTGTGGGCCATCAACAAGGCCATCGCCGAGCTCACCGAAAAGCTCGGCCGCAAAGTCAACGCCGTCACCATCGGTGGCGGCCTCCTGGGGCTCGAATCGGCTGCCGGCACCGAACAGCTCGGCGCCACGCCGATCGTCATCGACGGTTCGCAGTGGCTGATGGCCACACAGCTCGACGAAGGAGCAGGCCAGGCAATGGGCCGGCTCATTAAGGCCAAGGGCTTTGAAGTCCACGGCGGCGTCTACCCGTCGGAAGTCCTGTCCGACGACGAGGGCCAAGTCACTGGTGTCCTCATGGCCGACGGCCGCATCATCGACGCAGACATGGTCATCGTTGCCATCGGCGTCCGGCCCCGCGACGAACTCTTCCGCGCCGCCGAAGGCGACAAACAGGTGTTCAGCCTGGGCCAGCGTGGCGGTGTGGTCATCAATGACTTCTGCGCCACCGAGGTACCCGGTATCTGGGCCATCGGTGAAGTGGCCAACTTCGAAGGCATGTGCCTGGGCCTGGTTGCCCCCGCTAACACCATGGCCGAGATCGTGGCCGACCGCCTGCACGGCGGCGCGGCCACCTTCACCGGCTTCGACACCGCCACCAAGCTCAAGCTCTCCGGTGTGGACGTGGCCAGCTTCG
>JBDTQQ010000477.1:0-2813 GCA_039932075.1 Pseudarthrobacter sp.
CGATCGGCTCGGCGGCGGTCCAGCTCTTGAAGAGTCTGGGCGCCAACGTCACCGCCGTCTGCGACGCCAAGAACCTGGAACTGGTCCGGGGCTTGGGCGCCGACCGAGTCATCGACTACACCGCCGTGGACTTCACGAGGGACGAACAGAGCTATGACGTCGTCCTCGACTCGGTGGGCAAGAGCTCCTTCAGCATTTGCAAACGACTCCTGAAACCGGGCGGGCTCTATCTTTCGTCAGAGCTGGGTCCTCATGCCCAGAATCCGTTCCTGGCGCTCATCGCTCCGCTCCATGGCGGCAAGAAGGTCTTGTTCCCCATTCCAAAGCATGACCAGGAGATGGTGGGGTACTTCAAGGAGCTGATCGAGTCCGGAGCATTCAAGCCGGTCATCGACAGAACGTTCGGGTTGGACCAGATCGTCGAGGCCTACCGGTACGTCGAGACAGGGCAGAAGATTGGCAATGTTGTCATCAGGATCGAGCACTCGCGCTAGCGGGATGGTTGGCTGGCGTGTGCACCGCCGAAGCTCATCGACCGATATCTCAAGACTGAGCCTGATCCGCCGAAGTGACTTCTGAGCTCGGCAACCTCTCGCCGGCGCAGCGGGGGCTGGTGGACCGGGGGTTTCCGGGTGCGAGCCTTGAGCGCCCCTGCTGGGCCTGCTGGAGACCACGGTTCTGGAACTCGAGGCAGCCTTCCTCGACGGGCACGACTAGCCGAGAGTCACAATTTCGGTCTCTGGATCGTGCGGCACACTCGGGTTGCCGTCGACCCGGAGGTCGGCCCTGGCGCGGGTCCCGTCGTCAGCGAAGAACTGGCGCTCCTCCTGCATCCACTCGAGCCAAAGCTGCCGATGAGTCGCACCATCGCGCGCGACGCCACGGTTGAGCCTGAGGTCGGTTGGGGCCTCGACCCAAATCCGGAAAGCGAGGAAGTCCGTGGCGGCAAGGCGGGAGCACGTGACTCCTTCGAGAATCACCATGGGCGCCCAGGTGACTGTTTTCCAGCCGTTCAGCGAGGTGCCGAACTCGTCGCTGTGCCAGTCGCGCACCCGGTAGCGCGCGCCGGACCCAGCCTGCAGCGGTAGGAACACCTCAGTCTCCAAGCGCGGCCACCAGCCATCGAAGTTCTTCCAGGACACAAAGTCATCAATCTCGATCACCGGTGCATGGCTTCGGGCAGCCAACCGCCTGGCCAAAGTGCTCTTACCCGATCCGCTCGGCCCGTCGACACCAACGAGCCGGATTCCGCTGGCCCGCGCCTTCCGCGTGAGGACGTCGGCGAGCACGTCATCCATGCGCAGAACTGACATGAAGCAACGTTAGCCGCGCCGGCATCTGTCGCAATGAAGAGCACCGCGAGACGAAAGTTCCGTGCGGCACCTATGTGGACGATCGGCATACCTCAATGCGATCCGTTCGTCTGACGCGGATATGTACACGTTCCAACTGAGCCGGCCGGGCGGCGTTCCCGGTGGTGGCCCCCGGGTCAGGGGACAACTATCAGAAAGTAGTTGGTCCACCGCGACTCGACCTTGAACCCGGCGCGCTCGTAGATGCCGAGCGCGCCGGAGGGGTTCTCGGAGTCCACATTCAGCGAGGCCTGCTTGTAGCCGGCGTCCCTGTACGTCTGCAGGCTGTGACCCAGCAGCGCAGCCCCCAGGCCCTGGCCCCGGTGCTCCTGCAATGTCCCGATCCGGCCGACATACGCGTCGCGACGGCCGGTGGCGTCGAGGTCGGCGTCGAACTCCGCCGTCTGCAGGTAGGCCACGATCTCATCGGAGCCGTCCAGGACCGCCGCGAAGGACAGTTGCGGGCGAAAGCTGCGTGCCCCGGTGACGAACTGCTTCCAGGCGACCTCTGACCACGGCGTGAAGTTTGGATGGTCACGGAAGGCACGGTTGTGGGTCTCGCGGAGCACGTTCGACATCGACTGGTCGTAGGTGCGGAGCCCGTAGCCGTCCGGCACCGGCCGTGGTGGCGGTAGGTCGTCCAGCGGTGTTCGCATCACGAAGGTCCACCGCTCGGCCCGCATTCCGGTGGAGCCGAGCAGGTCGCCCTGGGCCTGGTTCGACGTGAGTCCGGTGCTGGTGAGCTTCGCCGGCAGATCAGGGCGTGTCTCCGCGCTCGCGCGGGCGGCGCGATCCACCATCCCGGCCACCAGCAGTGTGCCGATGCCCTGGCCGCGCCTCGCCGGCAGCACTGACCCCACGACGTCGATCATGAAATGTCCCCCAGCTTCGCCGCGCGGCAGGACCGAGTAGTAGCCGACCAAGTCGGGGCCGTCGAAGGCGCCGACGAAATCCTTGCCGACCACGACCTCGGGGTTGGCCATCTCCTCTTCCAGGTCGGCGGCCCCAAAGTGCTCACCCGTGCGGTCGACCTTCTCGATCTGCGCCAAGAGGTCGGCCCACCCCGCGATGTCGCCGCGCGTCAACGGACGCAGGCTGATGTCCACGGCGTCAGCGTAGCGGGGGCGAGGACCTGCAGGAACGCTCGCCGGACGCGGTGGCGGCTACCTCGAGGTCGAGGCGGCCAAACGCCCAGGCTCGCTCGTCAATTGCCCTGATCGGACACCGCCGGGAATACCGATCCCGCTCGGAGGTGTTTGAGGTATTGACAGACCTTCGACAAACATTAGACTAAAATATCAGAAGGGACGGCCATGAGCATTACCAAACGTGAGCAACAGGTCGCGGTGCCGACCGGCGGATCGGACGGGAGTCGGCGTCTGCGGGTGGTACACGCCCGCCAGGAAGTCAACCTGCCAGCAGCCGAACGGGCGGTGCGGGACCTGCTTGTGGCCCTTGGCC
>JBDTQQ010000478.1:0-2811 GCA_039932075.1 Pseudarthrobacter sp.
GACGCCTTCACCATGCGCCGCCACTGGTCCAAGCTGTCCGGGAACCCGTCCATCGGTGCTGACCTCAAGGGCATGCGCGTCGCTATCGCCGGTGACGTCCTGCATTCCCGCGTGGCGCGCTCCAACGTCTGGCTTCTGCGCACACTGGGCGCCGAGGTGACCCTCGTGGCGCCGCCCACACTGCTGCCTATCGGCGTCGAGCATTGGCCCTGCAAGGTCAGCTACAACATGGACGAGACCCTCGAGCAGGGGGTGGACGCGGTGATGATGCTGCGGGTGCAGGGCGAGCGGATGAATGCGTCGTTCTTCCCGTCCACCCGCGAATACTCCCGCCGCTGGGGCTTCGATGACAACCGCCTTCGGGCACTGGACACGCTGGGACTCAAGGACACCATCATCATGCACCCCGGCCCCATGAACAGGGGCCTGGAAATTTCCGCGGCCGCCGCCGATTCGCCCCGTTCCACCGTGCTCGCACAGGTTCGCAACGGTGTTTCGGTCCGCATGGCCGCCCTGTACCTGCTGCTCTCCGGGGATACCCGCGAACCAGCCCCCTCGGTGGGCGAAGCCCGCACCAACACAGCCCGCACCCATGGCGCCGCCGCCAACGCAGCCCGTTCCACAGAGGAGAGCAACTAATGGCAGACAACAACGGAACGTACCTGATCCGCGGTGCGGCCATCCTGGGCGGCGACGCCGAGGACCTGCTCATCCGGAACGGCGTTATCGCCGCCCGGGGCTCCGGCGCAGCCAGCCACACTGACGCGCAAGGTGCCACCGTCATCGAGGCAGCCGGCCTGGTGGCCCTGCCCGGCATGGTGGATGTGCACACCCACCTGCGCGAACCCGGCCGCGAAGACGCCGAAACCGTCGAGACCGGTACCCGCGCCGCTGCCCTGGGCGGTTTCACCGCCGTCCACGCCATGGCAAACAGCAACCCGGTGGCAGATACGGCCGGTGTGGTGGAACAGGTCCACAGCCTGGGCCGCGCTGCCGGCTGGGTGGACGTCCGCCCCGTCGGCGCCGTGACCGTTGGCCTGGCGGGGGAGCGGCTCGCCGAGCTGGGCGCCATGGCCGATTCCCGTGCCCAGGTGCGGATGTTCTCCGACGATGGCATCTGCGTCCACGATCCCGTGCTGATGCGCCGCGCCCTGGAGTACGTCAAAGCGTTCGACGGCGTGGTGGCCCAGCACGCGCAGGAACCGCGCCTCACCGCCGGGGCCCAGATGAACGAGGGCGCAGTCTCCGCGGTCCTGGGACTCACCGGCTGGCCTGCGGTTGCCGAGGAAAGCATCATCGCCCGCGACGTGCTGCTGGCACAGCACGTGGACTCCCGCCTGCACGTGTGCCACGTCTCCACCGCCGGTTCCGTGGAAATCATCCGCTGGGCGAAGGAACGCGGTATCAACGTCACGGCCGAGGTCACCCCGCACCACCTCCTGCTGACCGATGACTTGGTGCGCAGCTACAACCCCGTCTACAAGGTCAACCCGCCGCTGCGCACGGATGCCGATGTGCAGGCACTGCGCGCCGGCCTGGCCGATGGCACCATCGACGTGGTCGGCACCGATCATGCCCCGCACCCCAGCGAGCACAAGGAATGCGAGTGGGCGCAGGCAGCCATGGGCATGACCGGACTCGAAACGGCCCAGTCCGTGGTCCAGCACACCATGATCGAGACCGGCCTCATGACCTGGGCAGACTTCGCCCGGGTGACCTCCACCGCGGCCGCACAGATCGGCCGGCTGGCGGACCAGGGCCGGCCCCTGGAAACCGGCGAGCCAGCCAACATCATCCTGGTGGACCCGGCTGCCCGCTGGACCGTCGATCCGGCGAAGATGGCCACCATGGGCCGTAATTCCCCGTTTGCCGGGCTGGAGCTCCCGGGCAAGGTGGTGGCAACCTTTTACAAGGGCCACCCCACCGTCCTGGCCGGCAAGCTCAACACCCCGTACCGGGAATCCGCGGCGGCTGCGGCAGGCGCCTCCTGATGGACACCCAAATGCTCACGCTGGTCAGCACCCTGGCGATTATCGTCGTCGTGCTGGTCATGATTGGGTTCGGTTGGCGGAACCGCCTCAGGCGGCAGGCCGACGTCGACCCCTTGCCCGCAGTGCCCGCGGAACCCGGCGTGCCGAGCGCCGAAGCGGAAGGCCAGTACGTTGCCTCCACCACCGCCGGTGACTGGCTTGACCGGATCGCGGTACACAGCCTCGGTATCCGGACCAACGCCGTTCTCAGTGTGTACCCCCACGGTGTCCTCCTGGACCGTTCCGGCGCCCCGGCCCTCTACATCCCGGCCGAAAGCCTGACCGCAGTCCGGCAGGAGAGCGGCATGGCGGGCAAGTTCGTGGAAAAGGACGGCCTCCTGGTCATGACGTGGGACCTCGGGACCCACACCCTGGACACCGGCTTCCGGACCCGCAGGGCCGCCGATAAGGACGCCCTCTATGACTCCCTTCAGCAATTGATCGCCGCAGCCCCCCAAGAACATTCCCAGGATCCCCAGAGTGGAAAGTAAGACAGTGACTGAAACAGCAACACCCCAAGCAGCGACTGCGGCTCCAGCAGCCAGTTCCCCCATGGTTCCCGCACCCGCGGTATTCGTCCTGGAAGACGGCCGCATGTTCCGCGGCACCAGCTACGGCGCGCAGGGCACCGCCCTGGGCGAAGCAGTTTTTGCCACCGGCATGACGGGCTACCAGGAAACCATCACGGACCCGTCCTACGCCCGCCAGCTCGTGGTGCAGACCGCGCCGCACATCGGCAACACCGGCGTGAACAGCGAGGACGCCGAGTCCCGCCGCATCT
>JBDTQQ010000479.1:0-2811 GCA_039932075.1 Pseudarthrobacter sp.
GCGCACTGGCAGTCGGCTCACCCGGACGGCGGTCGCCGTATCCTGAAACACGCAGGTGCATGTCCATGTTCAATGATACTAAGCGGTTTCAGGTAGTTCACTGGCGTGAGGCGTATCCGGCTGCCGAAGGTGACTTCTCGAGAATACGGTTCCGAAGTGTTGTGGCAACGCAGACAGCGCCGCCTACGGTCCTGGGGGCGATGTCATCTGCTTTTGAGCTTGCGCGGATCAGGGAACCCGAGCGAGACGTAGCCCGGAGCCCGCTTGTGCAGGGATGCGGCGAGTACGGGTGTTGATTCGTCGTAGTAGTCGTGAACTGTCGCAACAGTTTTCCCTGGGTACGGCCGGATTACCCGGCCGACGTACTGGACCAATCTGCCTTTGAACGACACAGGCGCTGCGCGCATAGTGGCCCGGTTAATGAAGTCGGAGATACTCGCATCCCCCTCATCAGGCTGGCCGGCATTCTCGAAAAGCGCCTGCTCCCCGGTGTAGTAGGGCATCGTGGGCTTCCTGGAGTGCACTGGCCCGGGCCTCCGCGGCCGCTGCCCGGGTCCCTGCCGCTGTCGCAGCGGCTGCTGCCTCTCGCTCGGCAGACCGCGTCTGCTCCAGCTGCTCCCCGGTGGCGGCAAACTGGCGTTCCAGCTCGGTAATCCGCGCCGTCAGTTCCGCGAAGGCGGACTCTTTTTCGGCGGTGACTTTGTCGAGGTCAGTTACCAGTTCGGCGACCTCCTCATTCAGTTCCTTTCTCTCCTGCGCCCACACCCCCTCGGCTGCGGCGTGACGCTCGTTCGCCGCGGCGGATGCTTCCGCCCAGCAGGAACCGGCTAGGCGGCAGCCTGCTCCAAGATCGCCGGCGGCGTAGCGGCGACCTGTCCCCCGGCGGCCTGCTTTTCCTCGACCCATTCCTTCAAATAACGGGTCGCGTCGGCATTGCTCACCCCCGCAGCTGCGCGCACCGTGGACACCGTCGGCCGGCGCTCAGCGCTGAACTGCTCGGCAGCAGCAAAAACACGGTCTTTAACACTCAACGTCACGGCGGCGACCCTTCAAGAAAAGAAAAGTAGCAGGAGTAGTAGCAAAACTACTACTTGGAATCAAGAGGCGCCGCCGGTAAGTGCACACTCGCTGGAGGCGGATACCGTGGGTTTGGCACCCCGCCGCCGCGGCCCTCATCCCTGCGGGCTCCCCCGGCGGCAGCCCCCACGTGGGCGTGAAAAGTCTCCAGCCGGTGTGGGGATGTGCGCACCCGGCATGGGGTGGCGCTGAATAGGTGTCGTCCCTGCTGAAGGAATATGGATCAGCGGGGGGCGGTGGGGCGGCAGCGCGTGGCGTGGACCAGTGGAAACGTACCCGACTTGAAAAGTAAGCATGCTTGCTATTAGTTTGGTGGGAGTTATCCGCCTGCCGCCCATCAGGCGGAGCGCGACCTGGAAGGCCCCGCTTTACGTTCTCGTGCTGCGGGGCTTTTCGTTATCCGTATTTGCGCAGCAGATGTCGGGGGTACCGAACGGCAGCGGGAGTGTGCAGTGGCTCAGGGCCGATCTCGAGACGTACGACGAAGACGGCCAGTGGAAGAACAAGCGCGAGGGCAGTGACCGCGCGTTCGGTGCCGGCTACAGCACCAAGGACGAAGCCGTGGCTGCGGGCCGGGAAGCGGCCCCGACCGACAAGGTGGAGCACGTCATCAAGAACCTGGACGGGCCAGACCGGTTCGAAGAACAGCTACGGTAACGATCCCCAGAACGTCCCGGGCTGAATCAACGCGTGCCTGGGATCCGCGTTAACCCGGAAAGGAGCCGGCGTGTGCCGGCTCCTTTCGGGTTTCTCTGCAAGAAAACTATGGTTCCAGCCTAGCTGAAATGATGGCCGCGTTTTTTCCAGCCTCATTGCTGGAGCGCGGCTCCTGCTCTATCTTCCTGGCCCCTGGCGCAGAACGGCGGTCCGCTGCTGGTGAGTGGTTGCTGTGGTTCGCCCTGGGCGGCGGACCGCCCGAATTCTGGAAGGTTCCCGACCTTCCTGCGGTGACTGGGCTGGGGCCTGTGCCGGGCGGGGTTCGGGATCCCCCACCCGGCACAGGAGCCTTGGTCTATCCGTTCGTCTCGGTCTTGTCGCCGCTGTCGATGATGATTTTTTCGACCTCGCTTGCCGTGTAGCCCCAGAGGACCAGCTGGTTCAGGTAGTCCCGGTGGGTTTGGCTGGGTGAGCGCCACGAGTCTTTTTGGATGGTCTTTTCATACCCGGCGCAAATCAGTGCCATCAGTGCGAATTCCGGCCGGGTGGTCTTGGCGACGTGGTCCCTCAGGGGGTTCCACGCCCATTGGTTTGATTCTTCGAACTTCGCCCCGACCATCTCAGCGGCCACCTTGCCCTCGTAGCCGCTGGCGGTTTCGGAGTGGTGGGTGATCGCGTGGACGGTGAAGTACTGCCAGCCTTTGGGGGCCTGCTTCTTTGCCAGCAGGTTCTTGACCCATTCGCGGCGAACCACAGTAGCGGACTGCATCAGCTTATTGTTCTCAATCAGGGTCTTCCGTTCGGCCTTCTGCTCCTCCGTCATGGGGCCTTTCGGAGCCGATGAGGTGCCGTAACCGCTGTAGTAGCGGAGCGTGAAGCCCAGGTCTTTCCAGCCGGTGACGACGGCGGCGGCGGAGTGCTCGCCGCGATAGTCCGTCTCGATGTAGACGGCGTTGCCGTCCTCGTCCGTGGCCGGTTTCCCCGTCTGCCCTTCTAAGGGACGTGACCCGGAGTGTTTCGCTGTCCTCCCCGTACCCGCACTCCGGAACAACAATTGTTCCAGCCGCTTTCAGCTCG
>JBDTQQ010000480.1:0-2808 GCA_039932075.1 Pseudarthrobacter sp.
AAACCTGGACACGGGAGTTCTTGCCTTCGATGATGTTCACGTGCACCTTGAGGGTGTCACCCGCGCGGAACTCGGGAACATCGGTGCGCAGCGAGGCTGCATCTACGGAATCGAGAATATGCATAATTGCACTCCTGGTGAACGCCACAGGTCATTCACTTTGGGTCACGGCGGGCAAGCCCGGGAGCGCTGAAACGCCCCGGAAATTACCGCCGAAAGTTAAGTGGTCCGGTTCCCTCACTGATTGAAAGTCCCGGGTTGTCTTAGCTGTTGGTTGCGCTCCCCCTGTGGCAGGTGCGGACCCAGCAGACACAAGGACTAATTTTGCCACACTCGCGTGGCTTCAGCCAATTGCCGTTGATGCAGGCCGCGCGCTTAGGCCGAAGCGTCCGCTCCGGCGTCGTGCTGGGCGCCCTGCCCGCTTGTCCCGGCCACGGAGGGCCGGGCACGGAGGTGACCGTCGACGACGTCGTACCCGAGGTCGTAGAGAGCGGTCCGGTCGGCACGTGGCAGCTTACCGGCGTCGAACGTTTCCAGCAGGTCCGGGCGCCGTTCCGCCGTGCGCTGGTACTGCTGGTGGCGCCGCCACTGTGCGATCTTGCCGTGGTTGCCGCTGAGCAATACTGCCGGCACCTCCCGGTCACGCCAGCTCGATGGCTTGGTGTAGACCGGATATTCCAGCAGTCCGTCGGAGTGGGACTCCTCTACCAGGGATTCGGGGTTGCCCACCACGCCCGGCAGCAGCCTGCCGATGGCCTCAACCATGGCCAGGACAGCTACTTCACCGCCATTGAGCACGTAATCCCCCAAACTGACGGGCCGCACAGTAAAGTGCTCCTCCGCCCATTCGATGACGCGCTCGTCAATGCCTTCGTATCGGCCGCAGGCAAAAACGAGGTGCTCCTCTTCCGCGAGCTCATAGGCCAGTGCCTGGGTAAACCGTTCCCCTGCCGGTGACGGCACAATCAGCACCGGCTTGGCCCCGTTGCCCACGTTGGCATCAGCCACCGAAGCCAGCGCCTGCGCCCACGGTTCTGCCTTCATCACCATGCCGGCCCCGCCGCCGTAGGGCGTGTCGTCCACGGTGCGGTGTTTGTCTGTGGTGAACGCGCGCAGGTCATGGACACGCAGGTCCAGCAGTCCGTCCTGGCGGGCCTTGCCGATGAGCGAGAGCTCCAGGGGCGCCAGGTATTCGGGAAAGATACTGACGACGTCGACTCTCATCTACGCGTTGCCCTCAAGTTCGCCGGCGGCAGCGTCGTCGGAGTTAATCTCAAACAGTCCGTCCGGCGGCGTGAGCAGGATAAACCCCTCGGCAACGTTGACTTCCGGCACGATCTGCTCCACAAAGGGAATGAGGATCTCCTTGCCGTCAGTGTCTTCAACCACCAACAGGTCTTGGACGGGCATGGTGTGCAGGGCAGCAACCTTGCCCACCACCCGTGAGCCCACACGGGCTTCGAGTCCGACCAGTTCATGCTCGTACCAGCCCTCGTCGTCGTCCTCATCCAGCTCTTCGGTCTCAATGAAGAGCTTGGCACCACGCAGGGTCTCGGCCTGGTTGCGGGTTTCGATTCCCTCAAACGCGAGCAGGAGGATGTCCTTGTTCCACCGCGCACTCTCAACTTTCAGGGGCCCGGCTGAGGCCGGCTCCACGACAAACTCGGTGCCCGGGACAAACCTGTCGGCGGGAGCATCGGTGAGCACCTGGACCGTCACTTCCCCGCGGATTCCGTGCGGTTTGCCGATTCGTGCCACCTGAAGCTGCATCTGTTCCTCTGTTCCGGTTGTGGGATGATCCACAGTGTTCTGATGAAAGCACTCCGGCCCCTCCACCATCAGGGGTGGAGGGGCCGGAGCAAACAACTGTTGTTGCCGAGCGCTTAGCGGCGGCGGTCGGTGTCGACGACGTCGACCCTTACCGGTTCGCCGTCTGCCAGTGCCGCCACAACCGTGCGCAGAGCACGTGCGGTGCGGCCCTGGCGGCCGATCACCCGTCCCAGGTCATCCTGATGAACGCGAACCTCGAGGGTGTCCCCGCGGCGATTGTTCTTCGAGCTGACCTTGACATCTTCCGGTGAATCAACGATTCCCCGGACCAGGTGTTCGAGCGCTTCTGCCAGCAATCTACTCAGCCTCGGTGGCTTCTGCTTCGGCCGGGGCCTCGGCTGCGTCAGACTGCTTTGCCTTCTTGGTGATGGCTTCCGGGATGATCACGGAACCCTTTTCCGGGGCAACAAAGGCAGCCTTGGGAGCCTTGGTCTTCAGGGTGCCTTCCTGGCCCGGCAGGCCCTTGAACTTCTGCCAGTCACCGGTGATCTTGAGGATCGCGGCAACCTGCTCGGACGGCTGTGCGCCGACGCCGAGCCAGTACTGGGCACGGTCCGTGTCGACCTCGATGTACGAGGGCTCTTCGGTCGGGTGGTACTTGCCGATCTCTTCGATGGCACGGCCGTCACGCTTGGAGCGTGCGTCCATGACGACGATGCGGTAGTACGGTGCGCGCATCTTGCCGAAGCGCTTAAGGCGAATCTTTACGGCCACTTTTGTGGTCACTCCTGTTTCAGAAAAGGGGTGAACCGACGTTCTGCACCCGTGGGGCGGGCCATACTTGAGGGTTCGAAGGACAGGATCCGAACGCGGAGAGAGGGGCCACGCAGATCGAGTACCTGTTTATTGTGCCAGATCAGCGCCGGGAATTCGACTTGACACCCGCAACCGGTCCATTCAGGGGCCGAATCGGGTCAGGAGGTCCAGACGTAGAGGCCGGATTTGCTGGCGGGATCGACCTGGGCGGCCAGTTCGGCG
>JBDTQQ010000481.1:0-2800 GCA_039932075.1 Pseudarthrobacter sp.
AAACCATCCCGTTGCTCGGTGCCAGCGGGTTCAAGGCGGCCTGGAACCGGCGAAGCAGGACCGCCGAGGAGTACGGCGTCCACGTAGCCAGGGTGGAACACCTGCTCAACCGCTACGGCTCCATGACGCCGGAGGTGCTCGCCATCGTCAAGGAGCGGCCCGAACTTGGAGAGCCGCTCCCCGGCGCCGACGATTACCTGCAGGCGGAAGCTGTCTACGCAGCAACCCATGAAGGCGCCCGGCACGTTCATGATGTCCTGACCCGGCGGACCCGCATTTCCATAGAATCGTGGGACCGTGGCGTGTCCGCGGTGCCGGTAGTCGCTAAACTGATGGGCGAAGTCCTTGGCTGGAGCGATGTGCAGCGCGAAAGCGAAATCAAGCACTACATCGCCCGCGTTGAGGCCGAACGGCTGAGCCAGCAGCAGCCGGATGACGAATCAGCCGACGCCGCACGCCTGGGCGTGGAGGACATCGTCCCGTTGCGCTGAGGAGCTGGCCTCACCACTTCTCACCTGACTGAAGGAACACGCCTTGGCCGAACCACTTGACCGGTACGATGCCGATCTGACCACCTCCGAACTGGTGATTTTGGAGTTGGAGGCAACGGACAAGGCGGACGCTGCGGCGCAACTTGCAGAACGGCTCTTCGCGGCCGGCCGGGTCACCGACCTGCCGGGCTTTCTTGAGCACGTCAACGCCCGGGAACACCAGCTCGCCACCGGCCTGCCGGGAGGAATCGGCCTCCCACACGCCCGCAGCGAGTTCGTTTCGCGGACGTCGATTGCTGTCGGGATCACCAAGTACGGGCACGCGCTGGACTTCGGCGCCGCCGACGGTCCCGCCACCGTCATCCTGCTGATCGCCACCCCGGCGAGTTCGTTCTCCGATCACCTCGAGGTGCTGGCCACGCTGGCACGTTCACTGTCCAAGGAGTCCTTCCGGGAGTCCCTGCGGCGGGCCTACGACGCCGAGGTGATCGCCGAGCTGATCAACTCGAGCCTGGTGTTTTTCGACCACTAGAGATTGGGGCAGGCCCTTTCGTGTCGACTCCGTCGCCACGTAGGGACCCTGCTGCCCCACTCCGGGGGCAGGCCCTTTCGTGTCGACTCCGTCGCCATGTAGGGACCCTGCTGCCCCACTCTGGGGGCAGGCCTACTCTCGTTTAGTTGTTCTACAGCGGAACGAAGTACCTTTAAGGGGTGTGGAAAACAGCCCTTAAGCCCCGATGGATCGCAGGCCTGGTCTTCGCGATCGTCGTCTCCGGGGTGTTTGTCCTGCTCAGCCAGTGGCAGTTCGGGCGGTCCGTGCAACCCGAAGTACCGGTGAGTCCGGCCACGGAAGAGACCAAGGCGCTCACGGAGACACTTGAGCCCGGACACTTCTTCCCCGGGTCCGTTTCCGATCAGATGGTTTCAGCAGAAGGCACGTATGACCCTGCAAAACAGGTTCTGGTTCCCGGACGCCTGAAGGACGGAAAGACTGGCTACTGGGTGGTTTCCGCCTTTGCCGTAAAGGGCGCCCCAGTCCTCAGCGGCGTCGCCGCTTCCCCCCAAACGTGGATTCCGGTGGCCCGCGGCTGGGTGGCCGATCCTGCCGACGCCGGCGCCCCGCCGTCGGGCGCTGTCCAACTGACCGGACGGCTGATTCCCTCCGAGTCGCCGCTCCCGGAGACCGCGCCCGAACCGGGACACGCCTCCGCCGTCTCGGTCGCTGAACTCATCAATTACTGGGACGTCAGCAGTTACCCGGGATTTGTCGCCGCCACCGCCGAAGTGGCGGACGGCACCGATGTGAGCGCAGCGGCGATCAGCGGAGATCTGAAGCCGCTGAACATCGGTCCACAGCCGCCGGCTCAAAAGGTCAACTGGCTCAACCTTTTCTACTCCCTGGAGTGGGTGGTTTTCGCCGGGTTCGCACTGTTTATCTGGTGGCGGCTGGTGAAGGACGACTACCGGCGGGGCCTCGAAGAGGACCTCGACGACGACGCCGGCCCTGACACCCCGCCCAGCTCCCCAACTTCTGAACAGCTCCAACAAAAGGTAAAGCCATGATCGAACCGAAACCGGCCGTCCAGCAGGGTTCTGCCCAGGGAAAAGCCAAGAAGCGCCGCTTCGGCGGTACCGAGGCCCAGATCCGTTCAGCACTGAAATTCTACAAAGTGATGGCCTACCTGACCGGTGGGATGCTGCTGCTGCTGTGCGCTGAACTGATAGCCCGGTACGCGTTTGGCCAGTACCTGTTCGCGGGCGGAACGAATGCCGTCACCGGCCAGCCCTTCGGCCTGGGCTTTGCCGACGCCGAACCCCAGGGCGTGCTGGGCGGATTTAACCTCTCCGTAGCCGTGCTGATCGTGCACGGCTGGATGTACGTGGTGTACCTGATCTCCAACTTCCGGCTGTGGACGCTGATGCGCTGGCCGTTCCTGAAGCTCATCCTGCTGGCTCTGGGCGGAGTGGTGCCGTTCCTGTCCTTCTTCGTGGAGAAGAAGTTCCACGCCGAGGTCGAAGCGGAGCTCGCCGCGCACCCGCAGGCGGCGCAGCGGTACTGACACGCCGCGACGGCGGGGCGTCCCGCCGTCGGACGTTTCCTCCGTCACACCCGCGGCCGTGAAGGTGCGGCGGGGCAACCGCGCAAAGTAGGCTAGTACGGTGACTACTCCCACTGCATCCCAGACTTCCCAGAAGCCGGTGCTGGTTGTTGACTACGGTGCCCAGTACGCGCAGCTGATTGCCCGCCGCGTCCGGGAAGCGAATGTGTATTCGGAAGTGGTTCCGCATACCTACAGCACCGAGCAGCT
>JBDTQQ010000482.1:0-2793 GCA_039932075.1 Pseudarthrobacter sp.
GACCCTGAAACCTGGGCTGCGCTGGCTAACTGGGCCGCCGACGCCTCCGGACTGTTCCTCCGGGCGCAGCTCGAAGCCGGCGCTTCCGCTGCCCAGCTGTTCGACTCCTGGGCAGGGTCGCTGGGCCTGGCCGACTACACCAAACACGTGGCGCCGGCGTCCGCCAGGGCCCTTGACCACGTCCGCCACCTCGGCGCGCCGCTGGTTCACTTCGGAACCGGTACCTCCGAACTCCTGGTTGCCATGCGCGACGTAGGCGTGGACGTGGTGGGCGTTGACTACCGCCTGCCGCTGGACGAAGCGAACCGCCGCCTGGGCGGAACAGTGCCCCTGCAGGGAAACATCGATCCCGCGTTGCTGTCCGCCCCGTGGGAAGTCCTCGAGGCCCACGTGCGTGAAGTCATCGAAGCCGGCTCCTCGGCCCCCGGACACGTACTCAACCTTGGCCACGGAGTGCCGCCCGAAACCGACCCCACGGTCCTCACCAGGGTTGTTGAACTCATCCACTCCATCTCCCCGGAGTAGGCGCGTGGGCAGTTCCTTGACGCCTGCCAAGGCCGCCATCGTTCTGGGGGGCGGCGTCTCCGGCCTGTTGGCAGCACGGGAGTTGGCCGCCGCAGGCCACGCCGTTACGGTCCTGGAAGCAACAGCCACCTGGGGCGGTTGCGTGGGCAGCCACGTGGTGGCCGGCCTGACCCTGGACAGCGGCGCGGAGTCCTTCGCCACGCGCTCCACCGCGGTGGCCGACCTCGCCGCTGAGCTAGGGCTTGCCGGGAAAATCGTTGCCCCCCGCCCTGGCGGCGCCTGGGTTCAGCTTCCGGACGGCCCCCGCGAACTGCCCAAGACCGGCGTTTTGGGCATTCCCGCCAACCCGTGGGATCCGGAGGTCCGGCGCTCCCTGGGACTTGCGGGCTCCTTGCGTGCGTCTTTGGACAAGTACTTGCCGGCGCGATTCGGCGCGTCTGCTGAGGTCACCAGCGTCTCGGCCCTGGTGCGGGCACGGATGGGCCGCCGTGTGCTGGAGCGGCTGGTTGCCCCCGTAGTGGGCGGAGTGCACTCCGCGGACCCTGGCCTCCTCGACGTGGACATGGTGGCCCCCGGACTGCGCGCCGGGATCAGGGCGCACGGTTCGCTGGCGGCCGCAGTGGCTGCCCAGCGCCGCAGTGCCGGCGGACCTTCCGCAGCGAAGGCAGGTTCCGCCGTCGCCGGTCTCGAAAATGGAATGCACACCCTGGTCACGGCGCTGCTGGACGCTCTCCAGGAGCGTGGCGTTACCCTGCTCAGCAACTCCACTGCGAGTGCAGTGAAGCGGACCGCGGACGGTTGGCGCGTCACCGCTGGTGATGCAGCGTACGACGGCGGCCTGCTGGTAGTGGCGCTTCCGGGTCCGGCCGCCGTCGGGCTGCTTCAGGAGGCCGTCCCCGCACTCGCGGGCAGGAGCCCCGAGCATGGTCCTGATGTCCGCCTCGTCACGCTGGTGGTGGACGTGCCTGAACTCGACCGCAGGCCACGCGGCACCGGCATCCTGGTGGCGCCGCAGACGCCTGGCATCGAAGCAAAAGCACTGACCCACGCCACCGCGAAGTGGGACTGGCTGGCTGCTGCAGCCGGACCTGGCACCCACGTGCTTCGACTCTCGTATGGGCGGCTGGAGGGCATTGCACGAGATGGCTCTCCAACGTCGGATTCCACACCCGCCACAGACCCGGATCTCCTGGCCGCGGCCCTGCGGGACGCCTCCACCCTGCTGGATGTGCCGGTGCAGGATAAGGACGTGGTCGGGTGGGACGTGGTCAGGTGGCAAGGCGCCCTGCCGTTCGCGGCCGTTGGCCACAAGGCGAGGGTCGCCGAGATACGCAACATCTGCTCGGCCGAAGACGGCCTCAGCGTTGTGGGCGGCTGGGTTGCAGGCAACGGACTCGCTGCTGTGGTGTTCGACACACGGAATGAGATCCGCGCCCTGGCCGGCTGATCATCGCCCCTGTTCAGCGGAATATCGCCACGGAGGCGGCCCCCCAGGGGCCGGGATTTCCGGTTTCCAATCCGTCCGATCCTGTGGCTAGGGTCGATAACTATGGTTATTTACAGGTCCGAGCCTTCCCGTTCCAGGACCAGTATCCATGGGGGACTTCGGCGTGGTGCGGCGGCAGCTGCCCTCGGAGCGATACTGGTGTTTTCTGCAGGCGTCCCGGCCTCCCAGGCAGCCGATGGAAAGAATGATGCCGGCAAGCCCGCCCAGGCCAAGGGTCCCAAAAACGAGTCCGTGATCGGCGGTGTGCTGAAGGACCTGCAGGGCGGTTCGGCTGGCCGTTCCAACGCCCACACAGCGCCGTCTGAACCAACGCCGGCTTCCCCCAGCCCGGCCCCCACTGGTCCCGCGCCGACCGGCACAGCCTCCGCCGGGCCTGCCCGGCCATCGGACCCGGCCACCCCGTCTCCGAGTCCCACGCCCGTGGCTCCCGCACCGGACTCTCCCACCTCGCCGGCAGCGGTTCCCCGGGACGTCCGCACGCCAGGCGCCCCTTCCCAGGGCGCCGCTGCGTCGCCGTCGCCGTCCTCATCGTCAGAGAATTCGCGAAACGGTTCAGCAGTTGAGAGCGATGCGGGCACACCGGTCCAGCCTGCCGCACCGGGAACGCCGCAGCCGGGGTCCGAGGGACGAGGCTCCCGTCAGTCCGACGCCACCCAGCCCGACGCCACGCAGGGCGCGGCACCCACGACGACCCAAACCACAGCCGTTGCCCATGGCTCCGGCTCCACGGAACCAGCCGAATATCCCACTGCTGCCGTCAC
>JBDTQQ010000483.1:0-2792 GCA_039932075.1 Pseudarthrobacter sp.
ACGCCGCAGGACTGCAGGGGGATGAGGAGAACGCCAGCCTTCTGCTGGCAGAACTGGCACAACTCCGGACTCCTGCCGCCTGGCTCGTGGCCCGTATGACGCGGTATTTCGAGCTCTGCGCGCTGGCCGAACTCGGCCAGCGCGCGACGGCAATCCGCGCGCTCGCCGCAGAGGCAGACGGCGATGCGGCAGCATCGGCGCTGGCTCCGGCGCTCCTCTTCCTGTCCGCAGCGGCCAGGCTCGGCGACCGCCAGGTAAGCCAGAAGCTGGGCAGCCTTGGTAACAGGGTCGACGGGCAGTTCGCGGGCTTGTGCACCCGGTTAGCCGAGGGCATGAAGGATTCTGACAGCGAGCTGGTGCTGGCTGCCTCCAAGGAGGCCGAGGCCGCGGGGAACGCCGTTTTCGCGCGGGATGTGGCCCGCAAGGCCGTCAGCTACGCCAATGACGCCGGAAACCGGATCGCCCTGAGGACCGCGCAACGAGCCCAGCAGTCGCTCGATGACAGGTTCGGCAGCCCCAAGAATGGCCTGCATTCGCTGACCACGTCGACGCTGACCGCCAGAGAGTGCGAAGTGGCCGTCAGGGCCGCCGCCGGAACCTCCAACCGCAAAATAGCAGAGCAGATGCACGTTTCGGTCCGCACAGTGGAGGGCCACCTTTACCAGGTCTACTCGAAGCTGCATGTGGCCAGCAGATCGGAACTCAAAGATGTCATCTCCACACCGGCGGACAGCGCACGACTCGGCTGACCCCGGCCACACCCCCAGGACTCCCCGCGCGAAGCCTGGGCCGGCAGGAGGAACCGGAAATGGAAAGCCTGGCTGACACCGTCGGGCTGATCGGGCACTCCGGCCTGATCAAGGACGTGGTGCGTTGCCTGCGCGACGACACCAGATCCGGCGCAATCATCGTAGGAGGCGCGGGAATCGGAAAGACCGCGGTGTCCAGGGCGGTACTCCGCGAGCTGAGGCCCCGGGGGAATGTGGTCCGCCTGCCGGCTACCCGGGCATTGGCGGCCGTACCCTTCGGAGCCCTCGCACCCTATCTGTCGGCACTTCCCGACCGCGAACTCGACTTGTACGCCGCCGTCTTGGCAGAGCTGACAGGAAGCCTCAGGTCTGAGCCGGCCCGGCCGCTTTTCGTGATCGACGACGCCCAGTGCCTGGACCGGGGGACGACCCAGTTGCTGGCCCGGACCGTCGCCACCGGTGCGGCGCGGATGCTGGCCACGAGTCGGCCCGGTGCGATGATCCCGGAGGAATTCCTGGCCCTCTGGGATGACGGAATCCTCGCGAAGTTTGACCTTGTCCCGCTCAGCCGGGTCGAGGTCCATCAACTCTGCGAACAGATACTTCGGGCGGACGTCTCCCCGTGGGTCAGCGCGCTGTTCTACGATGTGGCCGGGGGCAACCCGCTGATGCTCCGGTCACTGCTGGAACACTCGCGTGCGAGCGGGGCATTAGGACTTCGACACGGTGTCTGGTTTCTCCTCTCAGCGCCCGATCTGGGCGCCGTGCCGGCTGCCGATGTTATGGATCTGCAGTTCCGCTTCATGACGGCCGAGGAGAAGACCGCCGCCGCCATCATTGCCCTCGCGGGGCCACTTTCGCTGGGCCAGATCCTGCGCTTCAGCAGCCCCAGGGCCGTTGATGCGCTGGAAACGGCCGGTTTGATCAGTATCTCCCCGGGTCATGGGCGCATCGTACGGCCGGCGAACCCGTTTATGGGCGAAATCATCCGCCGCCGGGTTCCTGCTGGCCGGAGCGCGGATTTGCGGAGCAGCGTTCTGGCCTTTCCTCTGGCCGCCGCCGTCAGGCCGGAAACGCTCCTGAATCAGCTGCGTTGGTCCTTGGACTGCGGAGCCTGCGTCCCACCCGGGGAGTTGCTGCAGGCTGCCGTCTCATCCAACGTGGCCTTGGATTCGGCGACCGCGGCCAGGGCTGCCGGGGCCGTCCGGGACGAGGCGTTCCTCCCGGATGTCCGAGTCCAGCTTGCGTATTCCAGCTTCATGATCGGCAGGCGGGAGGCGGCTGCCGGCTACCTGAAATCGGCCCAGCCGTTGCGCTACGGGCGATCGTCCTATCTGGCCGCGCTGCTGGCCGCGCGCCTCGGATGCCCCGGGGTATCCCCGGAACTGCGGCGCGAAGCAACCGAAGCTTCCGTGGATGAGGCAGGGCCGGCCCGGGGCGGGCCCCTGTGGACGCAGTCCCCCGCCGCAGGGCTGGCCGCGACAATTATGAACAGCAGCTGGGATGGCCGGTTCCCGGCTTTCGAGGCCAGGGTGAGGGAACTCGCCGACGCTGCTGCGGCCATCCCGGAAATCCGCGTCCCAGCCCTGTCACTCCTGGCTGAACTGTGGACCGCCCAGGGACGGCTGGTGCCGGGGTTGCGGCTGGACCGGGAGGCCTGGCAGGGCGCCCAAAGCGCAACCGTGGCTCTTCCGCTCGTCTATGAGGACCTGGTCGAGCGCCATTGCCTGAACCTGATCCGGGCCGCGGCATGGGATGAGCTGGCAGCGGTGCTGGATAATTACGCCGCCCGCCACCCCGCCCGCCTCCTGTTTAGCGGAGGCATGCTCCACCTGTTGAGAGGCTTCTCCAGGCTGCGCCAGGGCCGGATGCCTGAAAGCCGCGCCGAGTTGCTGCTGGGCGTGGAGGAACTAATGATCGCGGACCCGCTGAATGTGCTGCCGTTTGCGCACGCCGCCGCCGCGTACGCCGCTGCCGCAGTGGGGCGTCCCAGCGAGGCTGACGAGCAGTCACGGGCCTTCCGGATGTCTGTCTACCGGGAAC